>JBARNW010000120.1:0-1675 GCA_049641785.1 Minisyncoccia bacterium
ATATTCTACATTCAATACTCAACCCAATCAACTACTTTCCTACTGAAAACCGTGAAAAGCGAGCGATTGCAATCTTTTCACCAAACTTCTGCACACCGCCGTCAATAAGCTGTTTTATTGTGATATCAGGATTTTTTACAAAGGCCTGAGCTAGAAGCGTACGCTCGCCAAAATACCCAGCAAGCTTACCTTCCATCATTTTTTCCTTTATTTCAGCTGGCTTGCCAGACTCCTCCACTTCTTTTTTAAACATATCGATCACCTTTGCGCGTACATCCTCTGTAATCTCTGTTTCGTCGAGATACTGAGGATTTGTCGCCGTAATATGCATTGCTATGTCACGCGCCATTATTACAAACTCCTCATTGCGCGCGACAAAGTCTGTCTCACAGGAAAGTTCCACGAGTGCGCCTACTGATTTATTGCTGTGAATGTACGACTCAACAACACCGGCACCGAGCTCGCGGTCACCTTTCTTTGTTGCAATATCCCCGCTTTTTTTACGAAGGATGAGGAGGGCCTTTTCTTTGTCGCCAGATGCTTCCTCAAGCGCCTTCTTGCACTGCATAATTGAAATACCAGTCAATTCTCGCAATTCTTTAATTTGTTCTGTTGTAATCATAATGTGAATCTTAAAGTTAAAAGTGGATACAACGCTAGTCCTACGCAGTACGACCGTCCTTGAACGCCTGTATGATTTGTGAGACGAAGAAACTTACACTTGAAACAGATGAATCGTTTCCAGGAATTGCGAAGTCAACTTCTTTCAGGTTGCAGTCTGAACTAGCAAGAGCAATAATGGGGACACCAAGATACTGTGCCTCCTTGATAGCAATCGATTCCTTGCGTGGGTCTACAACAAACATAGCTGCTGGTATATCCTTCATTGAAACGATGCCAGCAAAATTTCTCTCAAGTCGCTCAATATCCTTATCGATAAGAGAACGCTCCTTTTTTGTGTATATAGAAAGCTCACCTTTTTCTTTTTTACTGCGAAGGTCCTCAAGGAGTGCTACACGCTTCTTGATCTCAGGGAAGTTTGTAAGCACGCCACCGACCCAACGCTCTGCAACAAAAGGCATGTCGATAGCTGCCGCGCCGTCTTCAATCAATTTCTTTGATTCGCTCTTTGTTCCAACAAAAAGAATCTGCTTGCCACCCTTTGCGAGTGTTTTTACAAACTCCTTTGCCTTCTCAAGCTCAACGCTCGTCTTCTCGAGATCCATTATTTCAATACCGTTTTTAGTGCCGAAAATAAATGGTTTTGCTGATGGGTGACGGCGTGAACGTGAATAACCGAAATGCGCCCCTGCTGCGAACATTTCGGTTATAAGTCCCTTATTCTCTACTGTTTTTGTCATAAATTATTTGATTAGCCAGGTTATAATTGTTTAAAAAGCACAAAAAGACACTCATGGCCTTATCTTCTTGTCGCCTGTTTACAAGCCGTTATACTACCAGAGAGAAGCCAAAAATGCAAGGGATTACAGCGTGATTACTCCACACATCCTCCCGTAAAATAAGGAGTGTAATCGCGATTATATTTTACGCAATGTAGAACAAGTGGCAAAGCGACTATGCTTCTACTTCAGCATCACCCACCGTCCCTTTAGCGCAAGCTTCTAAGATTGGCTCAATATTGCCTAGAAAAATCTTTTCAAGGTTACTCCATGAC
>JBARNW010000155.1:0-5986 GCA_049641785.1 Minisyncoccia bacterium
GTATAAAGATGTGCAAAAATATACATGGGACAGACGAGCAACTGCGATACTATCGTTTATGAGGATATAATGGATAACATTAAAAACAAAAAGATTTGTTTTATCTTTGGGACTCGTCCTGAAATAATCAAAATGGCTCCCGTGATTCACGAATGCATCAAGCGAAAAGTGCCATTTTTTGTACTGCATACCCACCAACACTATTCTGAGAATCTTGATAAAGTTTTCTTTAAAGACCTGAATTTGCCATCCGCAAAATACAACTTACAGACTGGTTCAGGGTCCCACGGTGGACAAACGGGGAAAATGCTTATTGAGATAGAAAAAATCTTGGTAAAAGAAAAACCAAGCATCGTTCTTGTTCAGGGGGATACAAATACTGTTTTAGCGGGTGCACTAGCTGCGGTGAAGCTCCATATCCCAGTTGGGCATATTGAGGCGGGGTTACGATCTTATGATCGCCAAATGCCTGAGGAGTTAAATCGGGTGATGGTTGATCATATCTCCGATTTTTTGTTCACTCCAACAAAAGACTCAAAAAATATTTTACTACAAGAGGGTATTAATACTAAAAAAATATTTTTTGTTGGCAATACTGTTGTTGATGCGGTCAAGCAAAATACAAAATTTTCCAACACTTCCCGTATTTTACAAATAATGGGGTTAGAGACCCGAAAATATTTTTTAGTGACGGCACATCGCCAGGAAAATGTTGATGATAAGGAGCGTTTACAGTCTATCTTGGGAGGACTTATGCTTGTTGCTAAAAAATATAATATGCCAGTTATTTTTCCAATACACCCAAGGGCAAGTAAAATGATAAAACATTTTGGACTTCATGTTGATAATACAATTCAGTTTATTGAGCCTGTTGGGTATCTTGATTTTCTGCAGTTAAGCAGCAACGCTCGAATTATTCTTACTGACTCAGGAGGACTTCAAGAAGAAGCATCAATTTTCAAGGTACCCTGTGTTACCTTGCGTGACAATACCGAGCGCCCAGAAACACTTGTTGGTGGCGGGAATCGCATCGCTGGAGTTTCTGAGAAGCGAATTTTGAAATGTGCGCAAGAAATAATGAGCGGTAAAAATGCGATATCATGGGGGTCGCCTTTTGGGAAGGGTGGTGCTTCTCAGAAAATGATTGATATTATATTGAAACACCTATGAAAATATTGATGACTAGCGACACGTTCCTGCCTCTGATTGGCGGAGCAGAAATTCACGTTCAAAATTTGATTGAGGAACTTGAGAAGAATGGGTACGAGGTTGTGCTCGTGACCAACGAAATCACTGGAAGTGATTTTGATAAAAAGCACCCAGTAATAAGAACGCCCTGGAGTAGAAAGGGGATATTTTCACTTTTTAAACTGCTTTGGCGTGAGTCGGAGGAAGTTGATGTTATCCATTGTCATTATTCTTATCGCCTTGCTATGGTTGCAGGCATTATTGGAAGATTGCGTAATATCCCAGTAGTAGTGGTGCTGCATGGTCTCGGCACACTTAATATCCCCAATGCTGAATTTGTATATCGAACTATTCATTCAATATACCGATATGCATCACTCGCGCTTTCAACGCATATTATTTCGACATCTGATGACTTGGCGCAGGTTGCCAGAAAATATGTTTCAACTAAAAAAATTAGTATTATTCTGAATGGCTATGATGCGCAAAAATTTAATACAAAAGTTGAAATACCAGACAGTTTGAAGCGACAATATGAGAACAGCAGAGTTGTTTTGACGGTGCGCCGCTTGGTTCCTAAAAACGGAATCCATTTTCTTGTGGAAGCAATCCCGTTTATTGTGAAAAAAGTCCCCAATTTAAAATATATTATGATTGGAGACGGTAGGATGAGAGAATACATTGAGGAGCGAATCAATAAGCTCGGTGTTCAGAAATACATCGATGTGCTTGGGTTGGTCGAAAATGACCAAATTCCTGCGTATCTCAAGCTTGCTGATGTCGTAGTGTTCCCCTCGACCGCGGAATCATCAAGTATCGCATGTGCAGAAGCAATGGGGATGGGTAAGAACATTGTTTCCAGTAGGGTAGGAGGACTCCCTGAGCTCCTTGGTAAAAATGAGGAAAGGGGAAAGCTCATAACCCTTGTTTCATGGGAGGGTTCGAACTATGATGCCCCACTTACTCTTGACGAGGAGCGGTACAAAGATTTAGCGAATATGATAAGCGAAAGCATCTTGTTTCCTGATATTATGAGGGCGGATGCAGCTATGCGGTACGCAGAACAAGAATTAAGTTGGTGGGCTATCGGCAAAAAAACAATGATGGTGTACGATAAATTAATTAAAAAATGCTAAGTAAAGACATAAAAAATTTCTACAGCGACTACGCTGATGAAATCATAGACAAGAGATTGCGATCACCGTACCCACTGCGCCAGTATGCCCACATTAAACAATATGAAAGCATACTCAATTTTGTTACTCCTGGAATGAAGGTTCTTGATGCTGGGTGCGGGGAAGGGGTCCTTTCAATTATGATGGCAAAAAAGGGCGCGTTTGTGACGGGTTGTGATTTGTCCAAGCCAAATATAGAAAAATCGAAATTATATGCAATTGAAAACAAGGTTGGAGAGAACACCGATTTTTTAGTAGGGGATGCAGAAAAGCTACCTTTCCCAGATAATACATTTGATCTCGTGGTTAGTTCGCATGTCCTTGAACATCTTCCAGACTTTGATGAAGGATTGCGGGAAATAATGAGAGTTACTAAAAAGCGCGCTGTTATTGCAATACCAACAATTCTAAACGCATGTTCTTTGGTGCAGGTCGGAGGCGGATGGTTTTATTTAAAAGGGCTAAGGTCTTTCTTGGGGCTACCTTTTGGTTTTTTGAAAATGGTTATCGCCTTTGTGTCAAAAAGCGAAGGAGTCGATGAGTCGTATGCTGGGAACAGGGAGGCACCTCATGTTTTTCGATTTCCTTGGGTTATGAAGGAAAAGATTAAAAAGAATGGTTTTAAACTGATTTCACATGAGGCATCAAGTGTTTGTTTGCCATATTTTGAATTGTTGTTACCACTTATCAAATTTTTTGACGCTAGAAAGAGTAATGGAATTTGGAGGAATTTCGGGTACGGGACTACGTTTGAGGTGGAAAAATAGTATGTCCGATATTCCAAAGAAGGAAGGCACCATTTTGATTTTTCGGTGTGTACTGATAATATGGGAAAGAGGGATTATCAAAAGAATCTGATAATTGTGGCTATGGTTAAAAACAACGTTAAAAAGATATTAAGCGAAATTGATACTGTTCTCTCTCAAATAGATGAGAGAGAGGTTGACTCGCTTGTCGAACGGATTCTTGGCGCAAGTAAAATTGTTACCGTTGGGGCTGGTCGTGTCGGGATGGCAACTCGTGGATTTGCAATGAGGCTTGGGCACCTTGGTCTTAATGCGTATATGATTGGTGATGCGACGGTCCCAGGGATTGGAGAAGGGGACGTCCTCCTTGTTTGTTCTGGTTCAGGAGAAACACAAACTATTTTCGATTTAGTAGAGATTGCAAAGAAGAATAAAGCGACCATTGTGTTAGTTACAGGAAATCCAGAGTCTCGCATAGGGAAGATCGCGGATACTGTCGTAAAAATTACCGCACCTTCAAAGACGAAAGCTGTGGAAGGGCTCGTCTCAGTTCAACCAATGACAACATTAAATGAACAATGTCTCGGGATTTTTTTTGATGCAGTTGTTCTCAATCTTATGACTGCGATGCGGGAGACTCATGAGACGATGTGGGCGCGACACTCAAATTTAGAATAATTTAGATATTATCATGAACACCAACACATCATACAAGCTCGCTGCCTCTCTGGTCTGTAGTAATATGCTCAACCTTGAGTCAGAAATTCGCTCACTAGAGGAAGGTGGGATTGATTACATTCACTTTGACGTGATGGATGGGAGCTTTGTTCCTCGGCTCGGACTCCACCCCGAAATATTGAAAGCAATAAAATCAATAACGAAAATTCCCGTCGACGTGCATTTAATGGTCGACAATCCCGATTTTTTTATACCAGATTTTGTGAAAGCAGGTGGAGATATTATTGTTGTTCACGCAGAAACAACAAGGCACTTACATTACACCATAAAAATGATTCGCGATATGGGGGCGCGTGCTGGAGTCGCGCTCAATCCTGGCACTTCGCTTAATGTTCTTGATTATATACTTGATGATATCGACCTGGTGATGCTCTTGGCAATTAATCCTGGAATCGTAGGACACAAACTTATTCCACGAGCACTAGATAAAATAAGTGAGCTCAAAGAAAAACTTGTAAATTATCCCAACATCATTATTGAAGTTGATGGTGGGGTTAACCCTGAGAGTGCTCCCGAAATGATTAAACGCGGCGCAAATCTCCTTGTCTGCGGCACTTCAATGATATTTAAGCCAGATATGGCGGTAGGAGATAAGTTAAAGGAAGTTCGGAAAGAGCTTGATCAAAAGCTTGTTGAAACGAAATAATATATGAAATATAAGGTACTCATAACAACCTCAGGTGTTGGGCAGCGTCTTGGTGAGCTCACAAAATACACCAACAAAGCGCTTGTTCGTGTTGGGAAGAAGCCTGCAATCTCATATGTGATTGAATCATATCCCACCGATACTCCGTTTGTGATAACGGTTGGGTATTTTGCCGACCACATAAGAGAATTTCTCTCTCTCGCGTATCCTGATAAAAATATCGAGTATGTCGAGGTTGATAATTATATCGGAGACGGATCAAGCCTCGGTTACTCGATGCTTCAAGCGAAGGATTCACTTCAATGCCCGTTTATTTATCATGCCTCGGACACTATTATCACTGAAAAAGTGCCTTCCCCTGCAGAAAATTGGATTGGTGTGTATAAAGGTGAAGATGCCTCACAATATGCCTCATGGCAGGTTGTGGGAGGTAAGAATCTACTTTTTAATGATAAGGGCGCAATCGATTTTGACTATATTCACATTGGGCTGGTTGGTATCAAAGACTATCAGAAATACTGGGATACACTTGAGAAGTTATATAGAGAAAACCCCAACGACCAAACGCTCAACGACTGCCGAGTGCTTGTTTCTATGATTGCAGAAGGGGATTCGTTTACATTGAAGCCTTTTAAGGAGTGGTTTGATATTGGAAATACGTCTGCCTTGCATCGAACGAGAACACAGATAGCGGACCATTTTGACAACCTCGACAAGATGGAAGAGTCCATATTTATCTTTGACGATTTTGTTATTAAATTCTTTTATGATGAACAGATAGTGAAAGAGCGTGTTGAGCGTGCCCGACTTCTTTGGAAGCTTGTCCCATCTCTCGAAGGTGTAACAAAGAATTTTTATCGATATGAGTATACTAAGGGTGATCTATATTCGGATGTCGCGGCCCCAACAGATTTTGTAAATTTTCTTGAGTGGTCAAAAGAAAACCTTTGGCAAAAAGTTCATGAAGTCAGCGATACAGATTTTAAAAAAGTATGCCGCGATTTCTACCTTACTAAGACAAAAAAAAGAATCCAGCAGTTTCTCAATGCAAATAACATGAAGGACGAAGCGCATGTTATTAATGGGGAACACGTTCCGACTCTTGTGGATATGCTTGACGGGGTTGATTTTGATTGGCTTTCGAACGCTGAGCAATACCAGTTCCATGGTGACTTTATTCTCGATAATATTTTAAAGACAAACGACGGCTATCGTTTGATTGATTGGCGTCATAATTTTGGAGGATTACTTAAAGCAGGGGATATTTATTATGATCTTGCAAAACTCAACCATAACCTCACGGTAAACCACGAAATCGTCAACAAAGATTTGTTTACAGTAAAATTGGAAAATGACAACCATGTTTCCTGTGATATTTTGCGCAAAGATAACCTCGTCGAGTGTCAAAAAGTCCTATTTGATTTTGTGGGGAAACAAGGCTATGATACGAGGAAAGTAAGGATGTTGTCGGGAATTATCTGGCTCAATATGGC
>JBARNW010000003.1:0-2330 GCA_049641785.1 Minisyncoccia bacterium
CTACTAGCGGTTAAAAAAAGCATTTTTGGTAGGTTCCAACAGCGCAACAGGTTGCCGTGATTCGGCTTCTTTCAGTTGCTTGGTAACTTGGACGCGCTCATTGCGTAGGGCGAGGATTTTAGCATCGTATAAATCCTTTGTAATCTGTTCAGCGAGGAAAGTGTCGAGCAAGAGCGATTCTTTCGTCTCAAGCGATTTTAGATGGTTTTGGAGGGTGGATATAGTCTGGTTGTTGTACCCATTATCAAACTCTAGTCTTTCCCTGGCCGCCTGATACATAATTTCGATTTTCTTCTCAGAAAAATGGATTGAGTCAAGAATGGTGGAAACTTTTTCATAAAGATAAGTTTCGCGCATGTAGCTCTTGTGCTCATTGCAGAAATCCCTGTTCCCAGTGCAGTAGTAATAGTGATGACCTTTCTTGAGAGAAGCGGTGAGTGCGCATCCGCAATTTTCACATTTAAGGAAACCGCGAAGTGGGAAAAATAATCGTTGATGCCTTGGGCGGGAGCGACCGTGAATAAGTTCTTGAGCTTTTTCGAAAGTCTCTTTTGAGATGAGGGGCTTGTGCTTGCCTTCATAATATTTTCCTTCTTTCTCCATGATGCCCGTATAAAAAATTTCTGAGAGAATACGGTGGACATACCCCTTTAAAACTTTCTTTCCTGTCGCCGTTCGCAGACCTTCCTTGTAAAGAATTTCTGAAATATCTTTAGTGCCATGTGATCCTGTAAGGTAGAGTTCAAAAGCACGAGGAACATATTTTGACCGAATAGGATCAGGGGCTACAATTTTTGTAGCTTTATCATTCACATATCCAAATGGTGCCTTGTTTGGCCAATCTCCGCGCAAAAGTTTTTCACGAAGTCCACGCTTTACATTCACACTCAAATCTCGAATGTACTGGTTCGCCATTGCTTGTTCGATACTCATCAGCAAAACATTGTCATTGGGGAAATAACTTTTTTCAAAAGTTTGGATGCATTTGATTTTGTTCGTCTGGAGGAGCCACTGAATTTTTCCTCCATCAACAGGGTTACGAGTAAGACGATCAATTTTCCAACAGAGGATAGCATCAGCCTTTCCTTTTTCAATGATTTTCATCATCTCGTCAAAGATAGGGCGACCAGGCGCTTTAGCCGACATGCTCTCGCGAAAAACTTTTGTAATTTCTAAGCCATGCTTATTAGCAATATCCAAAAGCTCCCGTTCTTGGGCATCTAGGGACAGAAGTTGTCTGTCCTCGTTTTCGGTGGATTTTCGACAGTAGATAATATATTTCATGGAAGTACTATAGCCCTCTTGGTTAAATGAATCAATGTGTATTTAAGTTTCTTTATTTTTCTTTATATTTCTTTAGGCGGAATATTATTTTCACGCTTTCTCAAAATACCGTTAGTTGCAAGCAGATTTTTGATGTCCTGAAGCTTTTCGTTGACTCGTTCCCGTTCTTTCTGCGAAACAAGGTTTTCTTCCACGAGAACACTTTGTTCCTCTGGAAGAAAACCTTGTTCTTCTTGTAGAACAGGATTCAAAAGTTTTATTTTTCTTGCTCCCATGCGCTTAAGCATGTCTTTCTTGATCAACTGGTTGATTGTTAAACTAAACTTACCTGAGCTTTTCCATGTAGGAAGATGGCTCGCTTGCAAGTCTCTGATTGAACTTCTTATGACCATGAAGTGTTCCTTGTGTCGTGGATCCCAACCAGCAAGAACTTTTAAGATAACCCAAAGCCTGAACTCGCTGTCAGAGAGGTCTTTGATGTGAGGTGCACTGAGATCGGCTCGATAGAGTTTTATAAAACTCGGTTGTTTCTTTTTCATGATTGTCTTTATGCGCGCTACTTTCTCGTTCCTTAAGGATCGAGAAAGTAGCGCGCATTTTGCAGGTATATCAAACAGCCTCATTATCATCTTTTGGATGAGGGGATGGATTGTCAGCAAGCGCAAGGAAAAACCCCGAAAGCGAGTTGAGGTACTCGTTTGCGGTTTCGGGAGAGATATCTACATCATTCTCCTCTCTGAAGCACTGAATTGTTTCCTCAATAAGTTCCGATGAGAATTTGAAACTCGAAACACCCCATGAGGTAAGGGGTAGAGACTGCGGTGAATTTTTTCGCATGCGATGCTTAGACGCATGCCAACACTCGATACATTTAATATATCATATTTTGAAATTGTGGTAAACAAAAAATTTTTCTTCAATGTAATAACCGTGAAAAGTCGTATTTTTGAGTACTTTTTCACGGTTACGGTCGCAAAAACGTGAAAATTCATGCAAGGCGTCAAAAAATGGTAATATGAGCAATTATGACGGCGAGTATTCCAAGA
>JBARNW010000012.1:0-4514 GCA_049641785.1 Minisyncoccia bacterium
GTTTTATAGGTCGATTGATGATACTATTATTTGGAACAAAACAGTAAGCCCAGAGCTAGCTCTCGTTGAGCCTGGGGCAAGGGGATCCGTAAGCTTCAGTTTTTCCCCTGTTGCTCTAAGTGGTGATGTAAACCGCACAATAAAAAATCCACAAATAATTTTTGATGTTGTCGCGCGTGGAGGGCGTATTGGCGAGTATGATTCTTCGAGCGATCTTACGACTTTCGCAACGCGCAGTATAAATTTTGAAACAGATTTAAAACTTGTTGCAAAAGGTTTGTATTTCACTGGACCATTCAAAAATACTGGGCCTATGCCACCACAAGCAGACAAGGAAACTACATACACGATATCGTTGACGGCGCGCAACTCATCAAACAGTATTTCAAAGGCATCTGTTAAGACAACCCTCCCGCTGTATGTTACGTGGGTAGGCAAGACGTCGCCAGAAGGGGAGGATATAAAATACAACGAGGCAACATCTGAGGTTACATGGAATGTCGGGCGTGTCCCAGCTGGTGGTGTGAGAGATGCTTCCTTCCAAATATCATTTATTCCAAGCTTGAGCCAAGTGCATCAAGCCCCAAAGCTTACAGGGGATGTATTTCTGGTTGGAATTGATGATTTTACAAAGACTGAAATCCGCGATCAAAAATCACCAATAACAACACAGCTTTTTGCAGACCCAGGGTTTGGTCAAAACCAGTCAAATGTGGTAAATTAGGTTTCTATGGCAGAAAAGAAACCCTACTCTGCGGATATGATGGAAAAAATCACGTCGCTCTCTAAGCGGAGAGGTTTCGTCTACCCATCTTCTGAAATTTACGGTGGTGTCGCTGGGGTGTATGACTACGGTCATTATGGAGCGCTCCTAAAAGAAAACATTAAAAACGAATGGTGGGAACATATGATCCAGCTTCGTGATGATGTATATGGTTTGGATAGTGCTATTTTTATGCATCCACAGACATGGGTCGCATCGGGGCATGTGGGGGGGTTTAATGACCCGCAAGTTGACTGTCGAAACTGCAAGTCACGCTTTCGCGCTGACCACATCCTGGAAGGGTTTGGGGTTGTTGCGGATAAAATGCCGATTGAGTTTTTGAATACCGAGCTCGACAAACTTCGCGCTGAGAATAAGCTTGTATGCGCAAAATGTGGTTCCGCAAACCTCACTCCTGCAAAAGCCTTTTCCATGATGGTTAAATCAAACCTCGGCTCACCGGTGGATATTTTAACAGAGGAAAATGTGATGTATCTACGCCCAGAAACATGCGGTGGTATTTATTTAGAATACAAAAACACGCTCGACTCACTGCATCCAAAATTACCGTTTGGTATCGCTCAGGCAGGCAAAGCCTTTCGTAATGAAATAGCAGCACGTCAGTATATTTTCAGAACTCGCGAGTTCGAGCAATTGGAAATGCAATATTTTCATAATCCAATTCAGACGAAGGAGTTGTATGAAATGTGGAAGGAAACCCGCTGGCAATGGTTCTTGTCTCTTGGTATCCCCGCAGAAAAAATCCGTTGGTACAAGCACGAAAAACTCGCGCACTATGCGAGCGATGCTTACGATATTGAATACGCTTACGGTTTCTTTGGAGGTGATTTCAAGGAAGTAGAAGGTATTCACGCGCGAGGGGACTGGGATTTGTCGCAACATGCAAAGTTTTCTGGCGTTCCATTGGACTATTTTGACGAAGAAACAAAAACCAGATTCACCCCACATATTATGGAGACATCGGTTGGTCTCGGACGCTTGTTCCTCATGTTCATGGACAATGCGTACACTGAAGTAGGCGAAGGGGAGGACACGAGGGTATTTTTGAAATTCCCCCCAAAATTGGCTCCCATCAAATGTGCTGTCTTCCCGCTTCTTAAAAATAAACCAGAACTTGTTGCAAAAGCACGCGAAGTGTTTGCTATGCTCCGCATAGAGTTCATGTGCGAGTTTGACGACAATGGCAACGTTGGCAAGCGCTATCGACGCCAAGACGAAATCGGCACACCATTTTGTGTGACTATAGACTTCGACACCTTGGGCGAAACTCCAGAGCTTAAAGACACCGTCACCATCCGCGACCGCGATACCGGCGAGCAGAAACGCATCCTAATAAAAGAACTCAAAAATTATATTTTAGAACAAATTAAATAGCCTTACTTACAAAAAGATAAACACATACAAAATGAAATTCAAGAAAAAAGTATTACCAAACGGCTTGCGTATGCTCGCAGTGCCAATGACTGACAACCCTACAGTGACAGTCCTTGTCCTAGTTGAAACTGGTTCAAAATACGAGACAAAATCAATAAACGGACTTTCTCATTTTCTTGAGCATATGTGTTTCAAGGGTACAACAAATCGCCCAAATACAAGCGATTTATCGAAAGAACTCGATACTCTCGGATGCGAATTCAACGCATTCACTGGTCAGGAATTCACTGGATATTATGCAAAAGGCAAAGTGTCAGATTTTTCAAAGCTCATTGATATCATTTCCGACCTCTATCTAAACCCGCTTCTAAAAGAAGATGAAATAGAAAAAGAAAAAGGGGTAATCGTAGACGAAATAAACATGTATGACGATATGCCAATGCAAAAAGTCCATGAAGTGTGGGCGGACCTTTTATATGGTGACCAACCTGCCGGGTGGTCTATTGCAGGGGAGCGCGACGTGGTGCGCTCTATGTCGCGCAAAGATTTTGTTGCTTATCGCAAAGCGCATTATGTGGCGAGTGCCACAACAGTCATAGTTTCAGGGAATATCGATACAGCTACGGCCTTCAAAGAGATTTCAAAAAAATTCAAAGGTATAGCGACAAGTAAAAAGGGGAGCAAGAAAAAAACACGAGATACACAGAGTGGGCCTCAGGTTGCGCTCAAGTTTAAAGAAACAGATCAGACGCACTTTATCCTCGGGGTACGGTCCTTCCCTGTATATGATAAACGCAATCCTATCATATCTGTCCTTGGCGGAGTTCTCGGTAGTGGTATGTCGTCTAGACTTTTTCGTAAAATTCGTGATGAGATGGGAGTTGGATATTATGTGCGTGCTGGCAATAGCACTTCAACAGACAGCGGATATTTTGCAGTGTCGGCAGGGGTGGCAAACGATAGGCTTGAGGAGGTGCTTCGCGCAGGAATGGAAGAATTGAAGAATTTGAAAAATAATATTGTCCCAGCTGACGAACTTGCAAAGGTAAAAGAGCATCTCATTGGGATGATGTACCTCAGCCTCGAATCATCGGACGAACTTGCAGAGTACTATGGGACTCAGGAGGTTATGCGTCGTGAAATGCGCACGCCAAAGGAGCGAGAGCGACTCATCCGCGCTGTTACTGGCGAAGAGGTGCAAAAGATGGCAAGAAAGATATTCATAGAAAAGAATTTGAACCTGGCACTAATCGGGCCTACAAAGGATGAGGCGGGATTAAAGTCACTTCTTAAATTCTAGCAATTGGGGTATTATACGCAGATGAGCAATCCTCAAAAAGATACGGTTATTTCGATTACCGCTGGCACTATAGTAAAAGGGTTAGCGATACTTTTGGGTGCTTGGGGGTTGTGGGTTCTTCGTGATCTACTGATGGTTATTATAACCTCTGTAATTTTAGCATCATCAATCGAGCCAGGAATAAAGCTCCTCTCAAAGTTTCGCATACACCGTATCCCAGCTGTGCTTGCCATGTATGTTGGCATCGCCAGTTTGTTTATCGGGATTATCGTTGCATTCGTACCACCAATAGTAAACGAAGCGGCAGAGATCACGCAAAAGCTTCCAGTGATGATGCATGCTATTGATAAAAATGTTTTAGGGGACAGGGATATTTTAACTAGCGCATTCAGTGTCAATAACACCGCCGGCGGCTCTTCTGTAAACACTGCTTTTGAAGATTTAATTGGTAAGATTTCTGGCGTCGGTGCTACATCACAAGGGGTCCTCGGAACTGCTGGGGCGGTATTCGGTGGGATCTTTAGTTTCGTGCTCATTGTAGTACTGTCTTTTTATTTCGCAATGCAGGAGCGCGGTATAGAAAATTTCTTGCGCATCATTACCCCATTCGACAGTGAGGAATACGCGATTAACCTTTGGGAGCGTTCAAAGGCAAAGATAGGAAAGTGGATGCAAGGGCAACTTCTCCTCGGGGTGCTTATCTTTGTTCTCGTATATATGGGGCTTACCATTTTTGGCGTCCCTTATGCTATGTCTCTCGCTCTCCTCGCTGGTATTCTGGAAATTATTCCAGTGTTTGGACCAATTGTAGCCGCAATTCCAGGAGTAATTATTTCATTCACAATCGGTGGACCAACCCTCGCAGTCATCGTTGCTGGGTTCTACCTCCTTGTTCAGCAGTTTGAAAGCCACCTCATCTATCCCCTCGTAGTGAGAAAGGTGGTTGGTGTCCCGCCAATTCTCGTTATCCTCGCGCTTATTATAGGCGCAAAGCTCGGTGGGTTTTTGGGTATTCTGATTTCTGTTCCTGTCGCAGCCGCACTTATGGAGATAGTA
>JBARNW010000020.1:0-2216 GCA_049641785.1 Minisyncoccia bacterium
AACGATGGGTTCCAGGAATTTCGGAAACACCCAAGCGTTAATGCGTTCATTGTTGATGGCACTCGTAGTCGTGATGAAATACACGAAGATATATACAGTATTGTGAGCAAGCAGTGTGGTTGGTAAAAATTCAACCCGCCCTCATCTAGGACATCACTAGATAAGGGCGGGTTTTCGTTTTGTAGCCAGCGTGGTATGCTCAAATCAATGAAAGAGAAACTAGAAATATTGGTGCTAGAGGCGTTGGGAGTGCTTGGTGTTGAGGCGGACAATGTGGTCATTGAACGCCCAGCTGATATGACACACGGCGACTATTCTACAAATGCTGCGCTTGTATATGCAAAGGTTGCTGGGGTTTCATCGCGCGAGCTTGCAGGGAAGCTAGTTGAAAAAATCCTCGAAACGCCTTCTGAGCAGATTAAAGAGATTGAGATAGCTGGGCCAGGGTTTATAAACTTCAGACTTTCGGATGAGTATCTAGCGCAGGCACTCAGTGATGCTCTCGGTCAAGGACAGCAATGGGGGAGTAACGAAGTCCTTAAAGACAAAAAGGTAATTGTTGAATACACTGATCCGAACCCATTCAAAGAATTTCATATCGGACATTTAATGTCGAACACTATTGGTGAATCTATTGCGCGCATTATCGAAGCGAGTGGCGCGGAGACAAAGCGCGTATGTTACCAAGGAGATGTTGGGATGCATGTTGCGAAAGCAGTATGGTATTTACTCAAAAGTAGCCCAAAAGATGGGAGTGGGACAACTGTCTGGAACACAACTTCAGCACTCGGGCATGCATATAAGGAGGGGGATTTTGCATATAGAAACAGTGAAAATGAAAAGAGTGAAATAACGGAAGTTAATAAACAAATTTACTCTATTGATTTGTCTGAAGAAGATCATACTTCAGCATACTCAACGGAATTTTGGTATCGAAGAGGTCGTCAAGTAAGTCTCGACTATTTTGAAACAATTTACAAAAAACTCGGCACGAAATTTGATGAGAAGTTTTTTGAGTCAACAACAGAAAAGTTTGGCAAGAAAGTTGTTCTCGAAAATCGTGCAATTTTTCCAGATGGCGAGAATGGCGCGATTGTCTACAAAGGCGACGAAGAGAAAGGTCTACACACACGCGTGTTCATTAATGCCCTTGGAATTCCAACATATGAAGCAAAAGAGCTCGGATTGGCACAATTAAAAAATGAGTGGTTTAAGTACGACACCTCAATCGTAATCACGGGGAATGAAGTAAATGCATACTTCAAGGTAATTCTTGATGCCATGTCAAAAGTTTTTCCTGACCTAGCCAAAAAAACGATTCATATTTCTCACGGGATGCTTCGTTTACCAACAGGAAAGATGTCTTCACGCACCGGCGATGTGATTACTGCTGAATATCTTATTGATATTACAAAGAAAAAAGTTCTTGAGAAAATTTCAAAAGACAATTTTTCGCCAAGCGAACAGAAAGAGCTAGCAGAGAAAGTTGCTATTGGCGCTATCAAATACTCAATCCTTCGGCAAGCGTCTGGCAAAGATATTGTTTTTGATTTCGAACAATCACTTTCATTTGAGGGAGATTCGGGTCCCTATCTACAGTATACATACGCGCGCACACGATCGCTTCTTGAAAAAGCCGGCAACAAAAAGATTGATGCTTTGCGCGCGCACGAGGGGACAAATACTCTCCACAAGCTCCTTCTTCGTTTCCCTGAAATTGTTATCCGCGCAAATGAGGAACGTGAGCCACATTATATTGCGACATATTTAATCGAGCTTGCCCGTGAGTTTAATTCATTTTATGCGCACACCGTTATTCTCGACGATTCTATGGACGAGCCGTATAAACTCGCGCTTGTAAAAGTTGTATCACAGACAATGAAAAATGGCCTCAATTTACTAGGTATCCCCACACCAGAGAGAATGTAACATCGGTATTTATGGGAAATGGGTGAGTTTATGATATTCTAGGGAAATATGGAAGAGAAAGACCAAATAGACCAAACAGCAAAAAAATCAGAGATTGCGTGTCGCGAGGAGGCGACCCTTGCCATGTGGCAGGAGCATGGTATTTTTGAAAAATCCCTTGAGCAAACAAAAGACGGTGGAGAATTTGTTTTTTATGATGGCCCACCGTTTGCGACAGGGCTACCTCATTATGGACATATGCTTGCGAGCACTATCAAAGACACTATCACTCGATATCAGACAATGCG
>JBARNW010000029.1:0-11885 GCA_049641785.1 Minisyncoccia bacterium
ATACGTCGTCCTGCACGGCTTTACTGCATTTTTTAAGTGACCTCAAAAAACGCGCCGTGTATAAAAACTGCATATTAAAATTACTTAACGAGCTTCTTTAGATCCCCTTTGTATACGCGCCCAGACTTTATATCCGCCTCTGCCTCACTGAGACGAGAGAGTGCGCGTTCTTCCCAAAGTCTCATGAGTGCAAAGCGAACAAGGTGTGCCTTTGACTCACTGGTTCCCGCATTCAGTTCTTCATATATAAAAGACTCTAGTTCTTTTGTAATTGGTACAGTAATGGTTGTCATATGCTATATGATAGTATTATAAAATAGTACTTGTCAAGCAAATCATGAGGACGGCACCGCCACAAACCCCGCCAAAACCACCGCATTCGCCAAAATCTTGTGTATGTTCATAGTGTCACTATCGTAGCACAATTGACCCTCATCCTGCTACCCAATTCAGCGATATTGGTGTAGCATACTTAATACATGAAAAAACTAATCGACAAGGGGAAAATACACACCCACCGCCTTCTCCGTAAAAGCGAAAAATACTTCAAGACGGATATGGTGTACCTTGCAAGAGGCAGTTTTTGGCTTGGAACAGGGCAAGCGGTTTCGTCCATAGCCATCTTTTCGCTGGCAATCGCCTTTGCAAACCTTATACCGCAGGAAACGTATGGAACATACAAATATGTCTTATCAATAACAGGACTCCTTACCATACTAACATTGAGAGGAATGGACTCAGCGGTGCTTCAATCTATAGCGCGCAATTTTGAGGGAGTACTCATCCCTGCTTTAAAAACAAAAATAAGATGGGGGCTTCTCAGTGCCCTCAGCAGCATATGTATCGCAATCTATTACTATATCAACGGAAACAATACTCTCGCTATCTCTTTTTTGATTGCGTCAGGATTTTTGCCTTTCATGGATTCATTTGGAATTTATAATGCTCTCTTAAATGGCAAGAAACTATTCCACCTATCAGCCACCTATGCGGCGCTCAGCCAAATCGGTAGTGCTATTGCGATGGCCGGAAGCTTATTTTTTACAAAAAATTTATTTATTATCCTCTTTGTGTATTTTGCTTCGTGGACAATATTTCGATTCGTATTTTTTGTAATCACAATTAAAAAATTCCCTCCGAACAACAAAATTGATCCTGAAACCATCCCTTATGGGAAGCATTCAAGTGTTGTTAATATCCTAGACGCCATTGTTAGCTCTATAGACGGATTGCTTATATTCCACTATCTTGGCCCTATTAATCTTGCAGTGTATTCTTTCTCCCTTGCCCCCGTGGCTCAAATAAGGAGCATGCTGGGGAACATCCCCACCCTCGCAATACCAAAACTATCAACCCGTCTTTCATCTGAAATAGATAAGGTGCTTAAAAAAAGAATTTTTTTACTTATTGTATTAGGCACGTTACTTTCTTTTGCATACATACTTGTCGCACCTTATGTCTATAATATCTTTTTTCCAAAATATCTTGCTTCTGTATTTTCTTCACAATTGTTTTCTCTTGCGATTGCATTATCTCTTCCACAGACGATTTTCGGTGCAGCGATAGCTTCTAAAATCACCCTCATTCCCAAGAAGATGCTTTATCTCTCAAATATCCCTGGAATTATATTTATAATTTCTCTTTTTCTTCTCATTGGTACGTTTGGAATTAACGGTGTTATCTTTAGCAGACTTCTTTCCCTTACTTCAGGCTTTGTAATCAATTATGTTATGTGGGAAAGAATAAAGAAAAATGAAAAAGAGGAAAATCTACATGTGACTGATTCGCTCGCAACACCCGCGCAACGATACTAGTCTTCACTTAGATTTATCACGTTCCCAATACGGTACGTCACTCGATGGTTTCAGCCCCACAAACAATTCAACAAGAAAAGCATCAAGCGCCCTCATGAAGGCAAATTTAAAACCAAGGGCGCCGTCCCGATAAAGCCCTCGAGTAAAATAAATTTTTTTGAAACGATAGAAAAAATACCATACCCCACGCAGAAAGTGACCAAAAAAACTTTTAGTCTTTGGGAGGCGATCCACCTGCAGCTCCATTTGTAGAAACATTCGTTGCGGTCTGACGAGGTAATGATTTGCGCGTTGGTTATGCCACCAGACACTATTAAAATGTAATACCTTCCCCGTATATTCTATTTGTTCATGAACCTTAGATGCAGGCCCTGTCCCATAACGAATTTTGGGATCATTGCTTACAATTCGAATCGTGGCAACATCAATAAGGTGCGGAACAAGTTCGTCCTTACGAACAATAGTTACTGATGCGGGCTGTTCTTTTACCAAAAATTCACGTATGTTTTCAATAAAGTCTTGACTGGGACGCTCGTCAGCATCGGGCATTAATACATAATCTTTTGTAGCTTTATCTAAAAGAAAGTTACGAGCCCTGCCAAAGTGAAACGTTCCTTCAGAAGAATAATTATATAAAATAATATTTTTATGCGAGACCATTAACTCTTTTATAATCTCAACAGTATTGTCAGTAGATCCAGTATCTGCAATCAATAGTTCGTCTGCAACAGGAAGGAAGCTCGTGATGAAATCACGTATATTTTTCCCCTCATTTTTAACGATAGTGCAAACTGAAATAGTTACAGACACAAAAGTTTATTGTAAAAATTCATTAATAGTATCGGACACGTATTTAATGTCCTCTTCGCTTAATTCTGGATACATCGGCAAAGAAACAATTTCGCCCCCGAGCTTCTCAGCAACAGGGAACTCCCCCTTTGCATGCCTCATGTATGAATACGCTGGAGTAAGGTGGAGTGGAACAGGATAATGAATACCTACTCCAATACCCTTTTCTTGCAAATGAGCCATGAGGGCCTCGCGGTTTGATACGCGAATCACAAAAAGGTGCCATACGGGAACAGAATCATTTGGATACAACGGGAGTACAACCTTCTTGTTCTCACCAAGGAGCTGCGCATAGAGTGCAGCATTTTTTCTGCGCTGCTCGTTCCATGACTCCAAATGTGGAAGCTTTGTTGAAAGCACTGCCCCTTGAAATTCACTCATCCTAAAATTCCCGCCAATAATTTCATGCTGATATTTTATTTTTGAACCATGATTACGAAGCAATATCAACTTCTGAGCAATAGTATCATCCGATGTTGTTACTGCCCCGCCTTCTCCCCACGCACCAAGATTTTTACCAGGATAAAAACTAAAAGCTGCTGTGGCTCCTATGCTACCAGCTTTAGCATTCTTATATGATGCCCCGTGGGCTTGGCAGGCGTCTTCGATAACCAGAAGTCCATGCTTCTGAGCACAAGTAATAATCTCGTCCATTGAAGCACACGTTCCGTAGAGATGAACAGGTATTATCGCTTTTGTGCGAGCAGTGATACTGCCTTCAATCTTACTGACATCTATATTGTATGTGCTCTCCTCGTTGTCTACAAAAACAGGAACAGCGCCAACGAGAGAAACCGCTTCTGCGGTTGCAATAAATGTGTTTACGGGGACAATGACCTCATCCCCTTCACCTATTCCATGAGCAAGAAGAGCTAGGTAGAGGGCTGCGGTACCACTATCAACAGCGACACAATGTTTTGCACCAACAAATTTGGCGAACTCATTCTCGAATTCCAAAACATATTTCCCAGAAACAAACGATGAGCCGTCGATAATCTCTTCAAACTTATGTGAAATTTCCTCTCGAACCAAGGGATAATTTGCTTTTAAATCTAAGAATTTAACTTCTTTCATATTGATGATTATAGCTGTTTTTCGAGCATTTTCAAACAACTATCAAGTTTTTTGATAAATATATCAATTTCCTTTTCTTTAATAATATACGCAGGAAGAATCCTAAAAGTTTTCCCCCTTCTTACTGCCTGTATCAAGACTCCCTCTTTTTCAAGGAGAGATACCAATTCTTGCCCAGGGTTTCTCTCATTGGTAAAATACTTTTCATCAAGATCAAAACCGAGCATCAACCCGAGTCCTCTAGGGTTTACAATAATTGGATGGTGTTCAGCAATTGCGCGTAGCTTGCCAAGGAAATATGTCCCCCTCTCGGTAATACTCCGAAGCATCTTTTGTTTTTTGATATACGAGATTAAGAAATCGGTGGTAGCGCCCGACAATGGATCATTTTGATGTGAACTAAAATGTAATACTATTCCCTCGAGGACCTTAGCAATATCAGCCTTCATAACAACAGCCGATGTTGCAAACCCAAGACCAATGCCCTTTGCCAGTATTATCATGTCTGGGACTACACCATAATGCTCGTATGCAAACCATGTCCCCGTTCGTCCTATCCCTGTTTGGCTTTCATCAAAAATGAGAAGGGCCTTATGTGATTTTGCAATTTTAGCAAGACCAATAAAATATTCCTTTTGCGGGAAAATCATACCCCCCACAGAAATCACGGGTTCAACAATAATAGAAGCGAGGTCTCCTTTTGCTCCCCTGAGGACTTCCTCTGTTTCCTTTAAACAGGATTTTGTAAACTGCTCAGCGGTTTGACTCTTTGGACGATTAACCCAATCCGGTACTGGGAGATGATACGTCTTAGGAATCATGGGCTTGGCATACAAACCAAAATTACTTAAAGCCTGGGTAGCAAGAGTGAGTCCATGATAACCCACCGAGAGAGAGGCCAGTGATTCTTTTGAGGAATATGCCTTTGCGTTGCGAATAGCAAATTCTACCGCCTCAGCACCCGTAGAAAGAAAGAAAACTTTTACAGGCGCCTTTCCCACAACAGAAGCAAGGGCTCGAGCTCCCCTTACGACGTCTTCTGTCAAAAACATTGTGTTGGTATGCACGAGAGTAGCGAGTTGACGTTTTATGAGTTTCGCGACAGCCGCATCACTATAACCAAGGGGTAAGCAAAATTGCCCCGACATCATATCTAGGTACAAATTATTATCAACATCCTTAACCCACATCCCCTTACCGCTCTTAAGAATCATTTTTCGGTAAGGCACAGCAAAAAAAACATTCTTGTCAGTTGCAAATATTTTCTTACTATTTGTCGTCTTTCTTTTATTATTGTCTTTTTTCATTAATTTCCTTGATTATGGCGCCCATCCCCTCCTCAAAAGAAAATCGAGGTTTAAAATTAAGTTCGAGGAACGCTTTCTCGCAAACAGGAAGTATGTGTACTGCTTTCTGGTCTGTAGGAATCTTTTTGTAGAGAAGTTTTTTTCCCGCAATCCCTTCTGAAATCTTTATTACATCCATGATGCTAGTATCCTCAGCCCCTGCAATATTATAAATAGTATTATGGGGTGTTTCCATCGCTGCAATGAGAGCACTGGCAACATCTTCTACATACAAGAACCTCCTCTTGTCACCACCTTCATCTTTTAACGTAAATTCCTTTTCATTAAAAATGGCATCGACTATAATCGGAATAACCCGAACAAGTGGCTCGTGTGGTCCATATACTTGCGAGAAGCGGAGAATGTTATATTCTTTATTATTTTTTGAACAATAATATTCAATATATTTTTCACAACAATATTTTGCAACTGCATAATTTGAGTTAGGAGCAATAGTCATACTCTCGTCAAAGCTCTCTTTGGTCGGAATGCCGTAAACATCAACTGTGCTTGCAAAAATAACCGTGGGCGACAAGTCCCCAAAGACCTCCAAGAAATTGAGCATCGCATCAAGATTATTTTCTTTTGCAGTTATAATTGACTCTTTTGGTGCAGTAATAGGGGGGATGCTTGCGGCCAAATATACTACGTAGTCGATATTGCCAATGCTGTTGCGCAATCCTCCTACTTCTTCACTGGAAATATTGAGAAGATCGCATGTAAGATATGTTACACCCTCTTTATTGGGGAGAGCTTTTCTTGTTAGACAAAACACGGTTGCACCTTTTTGAATAAGGGCAGAAACAAAATAATCACCGATAAAACCAGTTCCGCCAGTCACGAGTACTTTTTTTCCTTGAAAATTTTCCATTATAATTTAATCTGTTTTTTAACATCTGTAAAAACTTCTTGCCAATATCGCGTCATAAAAATATCTGCATTCCATTTTAAACTTTCAACTTCTATTTTTTCACCCATAAAAATACTTAAAACAATTTCAGGCATATTCACGCCAGCGACACAGGAGATAATCGAGCCAGCGGAAAAACGCGGATTGACCTCAATGAGGATGATTTCGCCTCCTCTCTTAAAAACCTCTATATTAGCAGCTCCTTTTATCCCCAATAATTCTGATACTTTTATTCCATACTCAATAAGATCCTCATCCTTTACAGTTACAGCCTTGACTCCAATACCAGCCTTTGAACTTAACTCCCTGCGTGGGATAGCAACGATATTTTTCCCCTCAAGGTTATTGATGACATCTATAACATACTGCTCACCCCCAATAAACTCCTGAATGATTGGATCTTCTGTTCTTTCTAGAAAAATGTCGAGCTCCTCCTCATTGTTTGCCTTATAGCAATCAACGCTGCTTACCCCTTTGCGTGGTTTTATGAAAAAGGGAAACTGCTTCGAGGGCACTGCGTCAAACTCAGTAGGAGTGTATGTTGCGGGGACCCTTACGCCTTTTGCGCCAAGAAATTTATTAGTTTCATACTTACCATTACAGAGAACAATTGTCTCATGTTCAGGCAAACACAATCGTATTCCATTTTTTTCGATAACCTCAACGTTTGCAGAAAGTTTTTCCATCTCAATATCCATAACTGACATCAAGAAATCCGCCTTTTCTTTTTGCGCAATATCAATTAGAGTCTTTATGTAATTATCATCCTTATAAGATGGGACCTGGTAGTATTCATCACACCAAACCGAGCCAGCCATCTCATGAAGTGGGGCCATATCAACTCCAATGATTCGGTACACTTGCGAATTTGACCTGCGCAGGCTCTTGGCAATAGATATGGAGGTATTACATCCCATGGCAGTAATAAGAACGGTGCGCAACGAAGATGCTGGTTGGGTTATATTTTCCATAATTATTAAGACAATGATATTTCTTTTCTTTCCTTTATACTCTTGTCACATGCCTCCAAAATACGCACAACCATAGCTCCATCTTCTGCAGACACAAGTGGTTTTTCTTCCCCATTTATGCACCTCAAAAAATGCAACGCTTCTTTTTCTAGGGTTTCGGTAGTATCAAGTTTTGGAATAAAAATATCTCCACTTCTATACAAAGGCTTAAAAGGGGTTACCTCATTGGGGTTAAGGGAAACACCCTTGTCGTATATTTTAACTTTCTCCGAAGGCTCAACATCATCATAGACAACCATTTTGTCACTTCCGCCAATGATAATTTTCCTAATCTTCACTGGAGAGAGCCAGCTTACTGTAATGTTTGCAATCAAACCAGAGTCAAAGCAAATGGCGATGTGGGCGATTTCTTCAACTTTGTTGTTTACAAAAGAGGCACCAGTAGCAACCACAGAAACTGGTTTCGCCCCAGGGAACAAGTGCAGGAGGATCGAGATGTCGTGCGGGGCAAGATCCCATATTACATTTTGGTGTTCCTGAATGAGTCCAAGGTTGATTCTTTCTGAATCAAAATAATAAACTTTCCCAAGTTCCTTTGTGGTAATCAATTCTTTTATTTTGGAAACTGCACCAGTGTAAACAAAAGTGTGGTCAACCATGCATAAAAGATTCTTCTCCTTTGCAAGCAAAGCGAGTTCCTCTGCCTCTTTAGAGTTTGCTGTCATCGGTTTCTCTACAAGTACGTGTTTGCCAGCGTTGAGTGCTTGTTTTGTAAGTGTGTAGTGAGTAGGGATTGTGGTGGCGATTACAATCGCTTCGACCTCCTCGTCACCAAGAAGCTTCTCATATGAATCAGTAAAAATAGTCTGAGGATAAGCCTTTGAATGGCGGTCCAGTAATGCTTGATTAAGATCGCAGGCATACTTTACTTTACAACCAGATAGGCGAGAAAAATTTCTAAGAAGGTTCGGCCCCCAATAACCAAGCCCGACGATAGCTATAATTGTTTCTTTTTTCTGGTTCATAGTATTAAATAAATTCCCCGCCTGTCAGCCAAAATAATTAAGATAACTATAGCATATATCGCTAAAATAGTTTCATTCTGGGGTTATTTTTGGTAATTATATAATTGATTCCCTGGGTGAACAATCTTTGCTCCAATTGGGGCCGAAGTGTATATTTCTACAGAAGCATCTTCGAGCGCCATTATTGTGTGGCTTATATTTGGATAAAACCCAATAGGCTGATGGCTCCCAACAACGAAAATTTCCTTACCAGATTTAATTTCTACTTTACCACTAACAAGAAGAACGGCACGAAGTGGCTCATTGGTGCGGGTTTGATTAATGTAATAACGATCGGCAAATTTCTCCTCTTTGCGCAATACCATCTTATCTAAAATCCTCATATTTGAAGGAATTTCTTTTTCAACCACTAAAAGACCACGAACGGGGTATAGCCCGCGTTTTATCAACTGATACCCATCCATAGACCCATCCTTATTCACATCATCGTCTATACAAGCAAAAAATTCTTCATGAGAAGAAGCAACACGAACAGGAAGAATATATAAACGATCCTGAGTAATCTCAAGTTCAAAGGGTGTCTGTTTCACAAATCGCGGAAGCTTATGGAAGAAGAACGTGTTATTCAAAACATCAAACACTCTTTTTTGATTAATCTTTCTATTGAAGCGCCCGATGAGGGCAATCACTCTTCGAATATTGTGAGTCAAGAAAAATGGCAATTTTCGACCCTCAATCTTCATAATTTTTATCAAAAATTCTTTTCGAAAAATTGCGGGCGATGACGTGATGCATTCTCTTTTCTGCTCAGGAAAAAACAAAGAGATATTCTCCTTCGTTACATCAGCAAAGTCTATAGACTTTCCACGCTTTATGACCCCACTTTGCATTACACGATCAAACTTATTACGCCAATGTTCAAAATGACCATAATGCAAATAATCAACATTGGCGTTAATTGCTTCGTTAATAATCTCCTCAGTTTCCCACTTTGAAAGCAAGTTGATATGATCCTCGTTCCACAATAAAACATAATCATGTTTCGCCACAGGCACCATGAGTAGTGCATTTTTAATCCACCCACTACGTTCGTCAAGAAGTTCAAAAAGGTTCAGCTTCCCTTTGAGTTCCAACTCCAAAAAAGCAACGGCTTCTTTGCGAAGACTGCCTCTTATATTTATGACCCAGTCATCACTCATCTCAGAAAAAGAATAGAATGAGTCCTTAAAATGCTCCAGTCTTTCGTGGTCATTGATTCTAATATTTGCAAAAATACTTATCATAAATTTTGTTTTTAATAGAATTCAACTTCGCTGTTAATATTTTCCAAAATATCTTTTTTGATTTCTTCGTTATAGATTCCTGCCTTAAGTATAACTTTGACTTTCCCTTTACCCTTTAATATTTTGGGTGACTCAACAATAAGAGATGTTCCATAAAGACGCTTTTTGTTTTTTGAAAGACTATTATCAAGTAAACCTACAATTTTACCTGTTTTTAGCCCAAATTGAATAAGGGCCTGTGAAAAGATATGAGCTCCAAAAATATACACAGGTTCTTTGCTCTCCTCAATAATTATATTTAACCCTTTAACTATATTAATATGATAATTAATATAGTCCATAAATACTTCCTTGTAGGGCTCGTAGTTATTTGGAATTGGGGAGATTATATTCGGAACATCGATTTTTTCTGTTGCGTAAAAAATACTATGGGGGGTCCCGAAATATTCTTTTTTTATAATCTTGAATCCTGTTTTAAGGAGAATGCAATCAACAATCTCTTCGGTCAGCAGTATCGTATGCTCAAAGTTTATACAGTTGGTAAATTTATTCTCAAGCATTGACAGCATATTGGGAAATGTAAAAATATGCTTATCTCCCTTTTTAAGGAATTTACTGATATTTTCCAGAAATTCAAACGGATTATATGTATGCTCCAAAACGTGAGAATGGATGACCGTATCAACGGGTATTTCGAGTTTAAATTTATCATCAAACCACGCTTGAAGAACCTTTATCTTTGGATTATCAATATACTGAGGGTTCGGCTCCACTGTCGCCCACTCAACATCTTTGTTTAAATCCCAAAGATTATTTGCAATATAGTCATGAGCTCCCCCAATCTCCAAAATTTGTTTCGGCTTAAATTTCTCTAAAAATTTTGCAAATGTTTTATAGTGATCTTGCCAAATCTCGCCAACGCCATCGTTATGCTGATTAAGATATAAAATTTCGAGTGGTAATAATTTACCAAGTTGAATTAACCCAGTATCTTTGCAAATATTCCACACCATGTCTGCAACAACATCGTCTTCTTGAGGAGTTTCCACGCACCCCATAAACACAGGGAAGTCCTTAAACGTATAAAGGTGTTCAAGATTTTCTTTCCCAGTGATGAGACTTTTGTCCCTTTCTATATACTCTGTAAGTCTTTTCATAAAATAAATAATTTCCTTGTCCCAATAAGCACGAGTTTCAGGGTTACTACTCCTTTATTCACGTTGACCAAAAAATCATATAAATTACTTACTTTTGATCTTTGTCAATTTGAAATTTTTTGTAAGCATTGTAGACGAGTGGACAACAATATCCCACCTTGTTTTCAGTAATGACAAAGCCTTATCAATTTCAATACTCATGGCGGTAGCGCATCCATAATCATCAAAAAGCAAGTAACATTCATCCTCCAACAAATCTCCTTCAATCAAAATATCGAATATCTCGCCCACTGATCCACTTACATCTGAATCAATGTGCACAAAAGCAAACTTTCTCCCACTAATCTTTCTTAGCGTTTCCAGTATTTCATTTTTTTGAGAAAAAAGAAATTGCTCAACAAAAATATTCTTTTTAGTAGCTGAATAAATATTATTATTTTGCTGAATATTCCTTCTGCATAATTTTAAGGAAGTGTTATTAAACATTCCCTTTTTAAAAACTCCATCGTCTTCCAGCAGTCCAACAAAACCATCAATGCCAATTATTTTCTTGCTAAACATACCAATATTTTCGCACAGAGAGCCTGTCCACAGTAATGAAAACCCTCTCCAAGACCCAAACTCAAGGATGTCTCCTTCTGTGTTATTAATGGAAATTTCATTTAGAATCGACTTAAAATTGGTGAGCCTGCCTATTTGATGCTCTAGTTCTGCGTCACCTAAGTTTTTAATTTTTTCATAATATTCATTATTCAGGTGTTCAATTTTATAAACCAATCCAAAGTCATCAAATCTTAGATTATTTAAATTCCTTGCAAGAGGTGACGACAAGACCAACAATTTAATTTTTTGTATTATTGACATATCATTTACTTCCCCCACTCTCCTTCGCCTTTTTCTAGCACAACTTTTGATAAATCCACTGGCTCAAAGAATTCCTCCATAATATGAAGCACGGCTTCCGCCACGGCACTATCGCCACCGCGTGAGCGCGTGACAAAGTTTGCCTTTTCTTTCGTTTTGTAGAATGCATTTGCTGGTGCAATCCCATACGCTACATGTTCAAATACTGCGGCATCAAAAATCCCATCCCCCATGTAAATTGTTTCTTCTGGGTTAAAATTTTCCTTTATCCAATTAATTCTTTCAAAGGTACTCACGAGATGTATCGGGAGCTTCATGTCGCCCTCCACTCTTTTACGTGAAATTTCAAATCCTTTTTTATCACCGGTTACTACTGCAATGTTTAAAAAAGGTTTCAACAAAAGAAGAGCATCGTGATCATCAGGTCCAAACGACTTCATCACCTTGCCTTCAATCGAATAGTAGAATTGTCCATCAGTCAAAACGCCATCTACGTCCAGAATGAAGTTCTTTATTTTGTTTCGTTGATTGCTCTCCATAGGTGTAATTTACCAAAATAATACAAAAAGGTATTGAATGGATGATGGTGAAG
>JBARNW010000032.1:0-2173 GCA_049641785.1 Minisyncoccia bacterium
GACGATACATATTTCATATAACCATTTCTACAAAAATAAAGGACCTCAGCCGAGGGCAGATGAAAGCAGGCTGGGCGAAATACACACATTTTTCGAAGTTCACGAGCGCTGGACTCGTTTTAACCTTTGTGTTATTTGGGTTAAGTATGCCAATAGCCCAAGCGCAGGCTCGCACGTCATCGTATTTGTTTAGTAAATTTATCAAGTTTGACAGCGTCGAGACTCCATCATTGCGCGCAGAAGCACAAAATTCTCAGACGATCGCCTTTTTGGAGGGTGTTGTAAATTTTGATACGAAAAAAGCTATTGGGGGTGGTGATATTACAATGGATGACCAAGCTTTTTCTTCCGAGGTTGGTCCGTCTGGCACCATTGCAGATATAGAATCAAGTAGTCGACAGGGTAAGGTTAGCCTTTACGTTGTACGATCAGGAGACACTGTCGAGCAGATAGCAAAAATGTTTGATGTCACAGTTAGCACAATTCTCTGGGCTAACGATCTTTCTCGTGGCGCAAGTCTCCGTATAGGACAGCATTTGGTCATTCTCCCTATAGATGGTGTTCAACATGTTGTAAAAAAAGGAGACACCCTTAAAGAGATAGCAAAAAAGTACAAAGGGGATATTGATGAAATTCTAGAGTTTAATAATATCACTGTTGAGCAGAAGCTTTCTATTGGGGATGTTGTAATCGTTCCTAACGGGAAAGAGGTCACAATAGCAACGTCTGGCAAAACTAGCGGGAGTCGCGCGAAAGTGATTGCTGCGTACCCTTCTATTGGTGGCTATTACTCACACCCAGTACCAGATGGACATAAGACACAAGGTGTTCATGGGTATAATGGTGTAGATTACGGCGCACCAATAGGTACACCAGTATATGCTTCAGCAGAAGGGGCAGTTATCGTAAGTCGTTTCCAAACACTCTCCAACCCATGGTTTGGTGGTTATGGAAACTACATAGTTATTGAGCACCCAAATGGGACACAAACACTGTACGCGCACCTAAGTGCTGTTTATACACCAATAGGCGCGCGTGTCGATAAGGGTCAGGTGATTGGCGAGGTTGGTAATACAGGGAAGTCAACTGGCCCGCACCTTCACTTTGAGGTTCGTGGAGCAAAGAATCCGTTCTAGGGAGGTTTGACTCTGCGCTAGTTTTGTACTATTGTTGTAAGTAGTTTCAAGGGTTTTTATAATAAATAACACTGTTCAACAACAAAAGGAGTGTGATCATGTTTAACTTTGTAGAAAATACCGGAGAAAATATCGTTTACTGGGAGGGTGTTCCTGTTGGTATCGAATGTGGTGACTATATTACATGGTTTCCATCGGCCTCCCCCGAAGCAATAGCCGCCCTTTCGAAGAAATAATTTTTGCATAAATAAAGCCCACACATGTGTGGGCTTTTGTTTTTAAGCAGTTACTTTGGTTATTTTTCTGATTCCGATTTTATTTTTTTATTTATTATAAATAAATACAGAATTTCGAGTAGCCCTAACGAGTTGATTAAAAGCAGTGCAATGAACCACTTTTTGTCGCTACTTTGCGCAGCTCCCCATAATGCAAACCCTTTCCATGAAAGTGACCAAATAGCAGCAATAGAAACTACTTGTCAGTTTTGTATTATAAATTGTTCCATTTTTTTGAGTTACTTTAATTCTGTTGGGCGATACGCGAGCGCCTCTAAAATGTGCTTTTCTTGTATCCCGTCTGAGTTATCAAGGTCAGCAATAGTGCGAGCAACTTTTATTGTTTTATGGTGAGCGCGAGGTGATAATTTTAAACGCTCCGCAGATGTATTAAAAAGAGTGCGAAGTTTTGGAGTTAGTTTTATAAAGGTTTCTATATCGTCTGCGCGCATTTCACTATTGGTGGTTATTTTACGCGCATGGTTTGCAAATCGCGCCTCCTGCATACTTCGAGCAATTGTTATGCGTGCGCGTACATCCTTTGTTGATTCACCCGTGCTAGCTCCTGCTAGTTTGTCATGACTCATGTGGGAAACTTTTACCCAAAGCTCAATACGATCCATTATTGGTCCTGAAACCTTGCGGGTATATGATGCGAGAGTTCCCGGCATACATGTACACCTATCTTCACTTCCGTATTTACCGCAAGGACATGGGTTCATGGCAGCAAGCAAAATAAAACGCGCAGGGAAAGTGTCATGC
>JBARNW010000042.1:0-6435 GCA_049641785.1 Minisyncoccia bacterium
TCTTTACACAGAGGTTGCCGATATTAATGAGCATGGTAAGATAGAGGGTGAGGAATAAAGTAGATTAAAATGACAGAGCAATTAGAAAATCGTAAAACAATACTTCTCCTTGAGGATGACAGCGCGCTAAATAACGCAATAACTCTTATGCTTGAGAAAAAGGGTCATCGTGTTATTTCTACTATGCGCGCTGAGGATGCGCTCGAAGTGCTTAATTCTGAGCATCCTGATATATTTGTGATCTGGCTAGACATACTTTTGCCAGGTATGAACGGATTAGAGTTCCTTGCAAAGGTTCGCGAGGACGAGAAATACAAGGATATGAAAGTGGTTGTTTGCTCTGTGTCTGGGGATGAGAATACGAGGGATACCGCGCTCAAGCTCGGCGCTACCGATTATTTGGTAAAAGGAGATTACGGCCTAGATACCCTTGTGGGGAAGGTTTTGAGCTATACATAAATTATGGACACCAACAAAAAAAAGATAATGGTTGTGGAGGACGATGAGCATATTTCAAAGGTATATGAAATCAAATTCGCAAAAGAGGGAATCGATGTATCCTTGGCGCGCGATGGTGAGGAGGCGATTATAAAAATTACCGCTGAGAAGCCAGACGTTATTTTACTTGACCTTATGATTCCTAAAAAAGATGGCTTCGGTGTCCTTGAGGAAATAAAGAAAAATCCAGAGCTTGCAAATATACCTGTCATTATTCTTTCAAACCTTGGTCAAAAGACAGATCAAGATCGCGCGCTTGCATTGGGGGCAAATGAATATCTGGTAAAGGTAGACTATTCAATACAAGATGTGATAAACAAGGCAAAGGAGTATTTGGGGTAAAAGGTAGAATGCAAAATATTGAATAAAACTGAAGATGGCTTGATAACCGAGCACCAGGAATAGTGCTCGGATGCCTGTGTTTAATTCTATGTTTTGCATTCAATATTCTTCTCTTGGCGCGAGTTATCCACAGTACCATTGTGTTTTTTAATTATTATTTGGTACAATAAAAGCATTAATTACGAATAATTTAATAAATATGAATCTGAATTTAAATATGAATGTAAAAGAGAAGCGAGATGCTGGCTTTACCCTCCTCGAGCTCCTTATTGTTATTTCGATTATTGCAATTTTGTCCGTCGCTCTCGTGCTCGTTCTAAACCCAGCAGAAGCTCTCCGCAAGTCACGCGACGCTCAGCGTATTTCAGATTTAAGCACAATGAAAACTGCTCTCGGTCTTTATTTGACGAGTACAAGTACGCCATATCTTGGTGGTCTCACTGCAAACACTGCCTGCAAAGCAAGTCCTACTGGTGCTTATGTTTCTGGTGATGATATTTTTTACTCACTTCCTACATCAGCAGGCACCCTTGCTGACACTACTCTAGATGGTGGTTCTGGAAGCACTCCAGCATCGGTAAACGTAGCAAGCCCATCTCTCACCGATGGCACTGGATGGATTCCTGTAAACTTTGACACACTAACTGGTGGTTCACCGATCTCGAATCTCCCTATTGATCCAGTAAATGCTTTTGGTACTGGTGATTCAATAACATCTGTCACAAACGTGACCTTGGCATACCGTTATGCGTGCGCAGCATCACCACTTACATTTGAAATGGACGCAGTGCTTGAAAGTATCGCCTATACTTCCACAGAAAATAAATTAACTGCGGATGGTGGTAATAGTACAAACTATTATGAAGTAGGTACAAACCTAAAGATTATGGGGGCTACCGCTGGCGGAGTAGATTTCTAAAAACTTTTCTAAATTATCTTTAATCAATCCTAAACAATCATGACATCATTCATAAATTTTAATTTAAAAGAAAAACACGAGAAAGGCTTCACTCTCCTCGAGCTCCTTATTGTTATTGCAATCATCGCAATCCTATCAATCGCGCTCGTGTTCATGTTGAACCCTGCAGAAACACTCAAGAAGGCTCGCGATGCTCAGCGCATTTCTGACTTGAAGTCTGTTAAAACAGCGCTTGGTATCATGCTCACTGCGTCATCGACACCAAGCCTAGATGGGTACGGCTCAGTATGTCTCACTTCGACAACTCCTGCAGGTGTGACTACAGCAAACGCTTCAGCAAAGATCTCGTATAGTTACGACGGCACAGTAGCATGTACTGGAGTCGGGCCTACTTCTGGAGTGGATGCAGCTGGTGGCACTGCGGCTTTTGGTCCAAGCGGAAGCTGGTGTCGCAATGGTGTATCTGGCTCTGTAAGCAAGGTTGATGGTACTGGCTGGATTCCCGTAAACCTAAAGGCGCTAACTGGTGGAACCCCGATTTCAAGCTATCCAGTTGATCCAGTAAATATGGTCAGTGCTACTACTCCAACCGCTTCTGACCTCGTGTATCGCTTTGCGTGCCAAAACGGAACATCAGCAACTGTTGGTTCAGGAAAACCAGCATACATTTTTGAAATAGATTCTGTTTTTGAAAGTAATGCATACACGGTCGAGGATAATAAAATGTCAAAAGATGGTGGTGATAACAATGGTATGTACGAATCAGGAAATAGTTTGTACTTACTACCTGCATCTGGAGCATTCTAGCTAGAATTTAAAAAACACACAGCCTGTCTAGGCACTAGACAGGCTGTGTGTTTTTTGTTAGCATGATGTGACTATGTCACTAGATTTTCTTCTTACAAATTTTAATACAATTACTATTACAGTATGGCTGTTATTTTTTAGCGTAGTTGCTGTGCGTCTCACTCGTCCGCAAATACTAAAAAATGTTTCTTACGGTTTGCTGGCTACTATTGCTATTGGCATACACCTTTTGTACGGGATCCTCGCTACTTGGGGGCAGTATGTTGTTTGGGGTAAAAGTGAGTTCACAAGAATTCTCCTTTCATCAGCCCTTTCTCCAGAGGTGCCTTTTCCTTATTTGCTTGAGTGGATACGACCATTCTTTGGTGGCGCTCACGGGTACTTTGCTTTCTATTCATTTCAAAATTTTTTCTTAACTACGGTCGCGCTACTCGTAGTTACAGGACTTTTTTACCTTTTCCTCATTACTCGCGCTCGATATCGCGCGCATAATTTTATGGAAGGGGATGTTATGCTTATTGTCCTTGCAATGCTTATCTCCGGGTGGCCCGGTGTTATTGTGCTTTTGCCAATAGGGCTTATTTCTGCGGTCATTTTCTCTATTGTGGCTCGCATTTTTTATGGAATTGAACGAATCCCCCTAGCACCCGCGTTTCTTTTTTCAGCGCCTATAGCACTGCTGTTTGCTGTAAAAATTCTTACCGCATTAAACCTATACCCACTTCTCAAGCTTTAATCTGTTTATCCACAGAAGGACTATGCAAAAAGTATGCGTGAGAGTATACTATTCTAATAATGCACATCTCAAAAGATAAATTAAGAGAAATCGCGCTTGAGTCTGGACTTATTACCGATGAAGATTTTGATGCTGTAGCCGAGGAGTCTCGTCGTTCGGGACAGTCTATAGCCAATGTACTCATTGGTAGTGGTAAGATTCCCGAGGATTATTTTACCGAGCTTTTGAGCCCATACTATTCTGCGCCGATCGTAAACCTTAAAAAGGAAGCAGAGACAATAGACCACGAGATACTCGAGCTTATCCCAGAGGTTTACGCAAAGTCAAAAAATATAGTTTTGTTTGCATACGATAAGGAACAAGGTCGAGTTAAGCTCGCGATGCTTGATCCTTTTGACTATGAGACAATAGAGTATGTACGTGCGAAGCTTAACGTATGGGTTGATGTGTATTTGACCACGCTACCAAGCCTTCGCTATGGACTCAAACAATACAAGAAAAAAGTTGGTATTAATTTTGATCAAATCATTTCTGAAAATGTTGAGCAGTCTATGTCGGTTGCAGGTGAGTCAGATGTTACAAAGGGCGCTACAGCCGTGCCTATTGTGAGTATTCTCGATAACGTTATTGACCATGCGGCAAGTTTAAATACTTCAGACATTCATTTTGAACCACTAGAAAAAGAATTACTTATACGCTTTCGTATTGATGGCATCATGCAGGAGATTGTAAGTCTGCCAAAAGCGATTGCTCCTGTGCTTGTCGCGCGAGTAAAGATACTTGCGGGTATGCAAATAGACGAACATCGTATGCCACAGGACGGCCGTTTTCGTTTTGATATGGACGACGGAATGTCTATAGACGTGCGTGTAAACATTATGCCAGTCTTCCACGGTGAAAAAGTTGAAATGCGTATTCTTAAAGGCGCTGCTCGACCCCTCACACTCAAGGATCTTGGATTCTCTGACTCTGCTACCGAGATTCTTTTTAATGAAATTAAAAAACCTCACGGCATGGTGCTTGTGACTGGTCCTACTGGACACGGTAAGACAACAACACTATATGCGATACTTCAAATTCTTAATACACCATCAGTCAACATTACTACCATTGAGGATCCTGTTGAGTACGAATTCCCACGTGTAAATCAAACACAAGTAAATCCAAAAGCTGGAATTACTTTTGCGAACGGTCTTCGCGCGCTCCTTCGCCAAAACCCAGACATTATTATGATCGGTGAGATTCGTGACAATGAGACAGTGGAAATCGCAATCCACGCCTCTCTTACGGGGCATCTCGTTGTGTCGTCACTACACACCAATGATGCAACATCTGCATTGCCACGTCTCCTAGACATGGGTGCGCCAGCATTCCTCCTTTCATCAACAATAAACCTTGTTATCGCACAGCGTCTTGTTCGACGCATCTGCGCCTCGTGCCCAGAGTCATATGCGGCAAGCCCTGAGATCATACGCCTCATCAAAGCGCAAATGGAGCTTTCTGGCAACACAACAGGGGATATCCCCGCAACTCTTTACCGTGGGCGTGGATGCAAGGTGTGCGGGAATTCGGGTTTTCAGGGGCAGATTGGAATCTATGAGCTTTTTCGCATAAATGATTCTGTCCGCGAGCTTATTTTGCGTGAGGCGACGGTTGGCGAGGTGCGCAAAAAGGCTATTGAGGATGGTATGAAAACAATGTTTGAGGATGGGTTGGATAAAGTCGAGCGTGGAATCACCACCATCGAGGAGATCCTCAGAGTGGTGAAGGAATAGGGGGAATGGGAACAACTTACACCGCTTCGCGGACAACTGACAACTGACAGGGTACCGAGGGTCACTGACAAAAGGAAATGAGATATAAAAGATTTCGATTTAGAGAATTTCCTGTTTATGTAACTGCAAGACATTTTATTGTTTCTACAAAAAAGCTATCCTCACTGAGGTTCCCTAAGGTGGAACAATTTGCGTTAACATCTCAGCTTGGTCGAGCATTAGATTCTATTGTTCTTAATATTGCAGAGGGCGCTGACCGAGGTACGGACAAAGATTTTGCACACTTTTTAAACATCGCGAATACTTCATTGAATGAGGTTGTTGCATGCGTAGATATTGCTCTTGATTGTGGGTACGTTTCAGACACTGAACATACAAAAGTTTTAGAAAGTGCAAATATGCTCGCAGGGCATCTTACCGCTTTCCGTAAATCTTTATTACTGAGACCAACAAAATGAAATCTAACAAAATACTAAATATGAGGTATAATATAAAATATGAATTTAAAGGTCAGTTGTCAGTTGTCAGTTGTCAGTTGTAATATGTAATCATATGCCAATTTTTATTTACGAAGGTTACAATCGCGATGGAGTAATTGTAAAAGGGGAATACGAGGCGGACACACGTGATGGTGTTGCTGATTACATGCTTCGCAGAGACCTAACGCCAGTTTCGATAAGCTCTTTGCGCAGTGGAAAGGGAGGACTAAGCATGTCTATCTCTCTTTTTGAAAAAATAACCTCAGTCGATATTTTGTTTTTGGTACGCAATCTTTCTGCTACGGTTAAGGCCGGACTTTCTATCGTCGAAGCTCTAGATATTTTGATAGCGGATACTGAAAAAAAGATAATGAAGGATACGCTCATCGAAGTGCAAGCACTCGTGAAAAATGGCCAGCCATTATCTGCTGGTTTTGAGAATTACAAAAATGATTTTCCTCCTGTTTTCCTTGGAATGTTGCGCGCAGGGGAGACTTCTGGTCAGCTCTCACATACGCTTGCAGAGCTTGGTCAGTATCTTTCAAAGGAGTTCGCGCTTCGCGCAAAGGTAAAGTCCGCGCTGATGTACCCAGTAATTCTTTTATCTGCATCTGTTGGTGTGGTTTCTCTGCTTCTTATTTTTGTACTTCCACGCCTTACTAAAGCATTTGCTTCCAGTGGTGTGGAGCTTCCATTTGTCACAAAGTTCTTCCTTGGACTCTCGAGCATGCTTACATACAGTTTTCTTTTGGATGGCGCAGTGCTGGTCTTTCTAATATGGTTTTTTCTTTATTTTCGCACAACACGCACAGGAAAGAAATTTTTCTTCTGGGTTATTTCACATATCCCCGTGGCAAGTGAGCTTGTAAAAAAAGTAGC
>JBARNW010000098.1:0-5221 GCA_049641785.1 Minisyncoccia bacterium
GTGCATATGCTGCGGTTCTTCCAAAATGGATTGCGCATATGATAAAGGGTGAACCTGTCGTCATAAACGGTGACGGAGAGACTAGTCGAGATTTTTGCTACATCGAGAACAATGTTCAAGCCAATCTTTTGGCAGCGACAACTGAAGATCCTGAGGCGGTAAATCAAGTGTATAATATTGCCGTTGGAGAGAGTACGACACTTAGCGAACTTTTTAAAATTCTAAAAAACGAACTCAGTGGCGTTTCTGGTATTTCAAAAGCAGGAGAACCAGTCTACCAAGATTTTCGTGAAGGGGATATACGGCACTCTCTTGCAGATATTACAAAAGCACGTAAGATACTCGGATATGAACCAGAATATCGTATAAGCGATGGGCTTCGTCTAGCGATGAACTGGTATTTTAAGAAGTTAAAATCAACAAATAATGAATAAGCCACTTATTGGATTTATCGGGCAGGGATTTATTGGTAAAAACTATGCTGATGATTTTGAGGCTCGCGGGTACTCTGTCGTGCGCTATTCGCTCGAGGAACCACATATTAATAACAAAGAAAAAATTACGGAATGCGATGTTGTGTTTATTGCGGTTAATGCAAATACCACACCAAGTGGTTTTGATGACAGTAATGTACGTTCTGGTCTCAGTATTGTTGGCGATGGCAAGATTGCAGTCATCAAATCGACGCTTCTCCCAGGGACAACAAAAATTCTCCAAAAGGACTTTCCATTGATTACTGTACTTTTTTCTCCTGAATTTCTAAGCGAAGCAACAGCAGCACATGATGCGGCAAATCCGTTTTCAAATATTGTTGGGGTTCCTGTGGATGATGAAATGCATCGAGACGCCGCTTCAAAAGTACACGAAATTCTTCCTAGGGCGCATTTTGTTCTCACATGCGACAGTGATGAAGCAGAGATTATTAAATACACGCACAACGTAAGTGGGTACACACAAATTATTACTTTTAACCTAGCCTACGACCTAGCTCATTCACTGGGGCACAATTGGGATAATATCGGAAAGGCACTCATAGCCGATCCTTTAATTAGTAATCGCTACTCAAACCCAGTCCACAAAACTGGACGTGGGGCAGGCGGACATTGCTTTATAAAAGATTTTGCAGCGTTTGCGAATATATATGAAAAACTTGTTGGAGATATCGAGGGTGTAAAAGCGCTCCGAGCATTTGAGGAGAAAAACATAAAGCTTCTTAAGGACAGCAAAAAAGACACAGACCTTCTTGAAGGTGTTTACGGAAAGGAATAGGTGGTTTGATTTAAAATTCTAGTAAATAATATTACAGTAATACAAATGAGCGCAACAAAAGAGTTTGAAAATAAACGATGGAATGAGCATAACCAAACTCTCGCTTTCCGTCACGCAAAGGCACTCGAAATGATAAATGAAGGAGAGAGCGTCTTGGATGTTGGGTGTGGTGATGGGTTGCTCATGGAAGCACTTACTGAGAAGGGATCATTGGTGGCAGGGATTGATTTGTCGGAAGAAGGAGTAAGAAAATGTAAAGAAAAAGGGCTTACTGCTTCTGTATTGGATGTTTCTTGCGAGGTGCTTCCTTTCCAGAATGATGAATTTGATGTAGTTGTTATCCTTGATGTATTAGAGCATCTTTATGCGCCAGGGAATCTTCTTGAAGAAGCTAAACGTGTATCAAAGAAAAATATTATCGTTGGCGTCCCCAATTTTAACTCTCTTCCAGCAAGAATTCAGGTTTTACTTGGCAGGGTCCCAGAAAATAATAAGCCAAACAAGGGACATGTGTATTGGTTTAATGAGAGGGTTTTGCGGGACATGATGAAACAACATGAGTTATCTCCTGTTATTATTGCAACAAATGTTTTTTGGGAAGACAAATTTTTAGTCGGAAGATTAATAAAATTTCTTGCAAGAATAAAACCGTCACTTTTTTCACTGTCATTTGTTGCAAAGTTAGAAAAAAATGTATAAAAATTTGAACAAGAATCTTCTTATAGTCACTCAAAAAGTTGACCAGAACGATCCTGTTTTAGGATTTTTTCACCAATGGATTTTCGAATTAGCAAAATTTTCTGATAATGTAACTGTATTATGTCTTGAAAAAGGTGTGTATGTTTTTCCTAAAAATGTTAAGGTCTTGTCACTAGGTAAAGAGAGGAGTGTGTCAAGAATTAAATATATTTTTAATTTCTATTATTTTACGTGGATTGAAAGAAAAAAATATGACACAGTTTTTGTGCATATGAATCAAGAATATGTATTATTAGGCGGAATATTATGGAGACTTCTACGAAAGAAAATAGTTATGTGGAGGAACCACCCAAATGGTAATTTTTTTACTGATATATCAGTAAAGTTTTCACATGTTGTGTTGTGCACATCTCAGTATTCATATACAGCAAAATTTAATAAAACCATAAGTAATATGCCTGTTGGCATTGACACAAAAAACTTTTTTGATAAAAATAAAGACAGAGAAAGCGGTTCTATTTTAAGTATCGGTCGGATTTCTCCTGTTAAAAATATACTCGGTATTATTAGGATGATATCTTCACTTAGAGAAAAAGGGTGGACTGGAAGTGCTTATGTATATGGAAGTGCCCCTACCCGAGACATCCATTATGAGGAAGAAGTTCGCAGCGTGGCTGCGCCGCTTGTTGAAAATAAAGTTATTAATTTTGAACCAAATGTTTCATATAGCAAGATAGCGGATGTTTATAATGCTCACGAAATATATGTGAATATCACCCCAGCAGGGAGTCTCGATAAGACAATATTTGAAGCAATGGCGTGTGGTATGATGGTTATTACTACTAATCAGGCGCTTGTTGGTAGGATTCCCGATGAGTGTATTTGCATAGAGAAGAACGCAGAAGACCTCGTGGAGAAGGTACAAAAGTACCTCAGCCTCTCTCAGGAAAAGAAGAGAGAGATTGTCGCGCGGTTGAGAATATATGTGGAAACTGAACAGAGTCTCGTGCAGTTAATGAATCGTTTACCTAATTTGCTTGCAAAAATATGAGGATAGCTAACGTAATTAAGAATATTTATTTTAGTGTCGCAATTTTTATTTCCAAGGAACTTGGAGAAGGGGCGAGCATTCTTATGTATCATTCCGTTGATGCAAATAATGCTTTTTTCTCCGTAACAAAGGAGGCATTTGAAAAGCAGATGGAGTATCTTGTTTCTCGCAAGGTGACGATTCTAAAACTATCGGAACTTGTTCGACGAATGCAATCTGGTGAAAGTATTGTAGGGTGCGTCTGCATTACTTTTGATGATGGATATAAAGATAACTATATAAATGCGTTCCCGATTCTTAAGAAATATAATATTCCAGCAACTATATTTCTTACAACGGGCTCAATAGGTGGTTCGCTCGTGCTTAAAAGTGGCATCTCCCTCCCCATACTCTCTCTCGTAGAAATTATGGAAATGCGAGACAGTGGTTTGGTGGAATTTTCGCCACATAGCGTTACTCATATAAAATATAATCAGGATAATTTTGAAAAATGCACAAACGAAGCAATCGCTTCAAAGGAGCAATTGGAACAACTTTTAGGAGAGCCATCAACCGTTTATGCATATCCATCAGGAAGGTTTGACGCGCATTTTGTGGAAGTAATCAAAAATGAGGGGTATACTGCAGCAGTGACGGTAAAGGAAGGGATTGTTTATGGTGGGGACGACTTGTTTGCATTAAAACGTAATCCCGTTGACTCTCTCACGGGGATGACGCAGTTTAAGGGGAAAATATCACGAGGCGTTGAATTATATATATGGACAAAAAATATTTTCAAATAGAGGATTTTGTTAGGCAGATTTTTGCTGGTAAAACGATTTGGCGTATTTCGTTCAACCAGTATGTTAAAACGAAATGTAGCATGCTTTCTGGTAAGGTTCTAGATCTTGCAAGCGGGGGAACACCAAGTTATTCAAAATATTTACCACAAAATATTGAGCTTGTGCGAACAGACTCAATCGAAAAAGATGGGGTTGAGAGATGTGTTGATTTCAACAAGCCACTGCCGTTTACAGATAATGAATTCGACTCCGTGCTCTTTTTTAACGCGTTATATATCGCAGAGGATAGAATCGCGACCCTAAAAGAAATTCGACGTATTCTTAATGTTGGAGGAATTTTGTACCTTTCAATGCCGTTTATTTTTGCTGAAATCCCTGAGCCTGTTGATTATTGCCGTCTTACTTATCAAGGGCTTGAAAAAGAGTTGCGTGAAGCAGGCTTTTCTCATGTAAAGATTTTACGTTTTGGCGAGCGTTTTACGTCTGCCGCAAACCTTCTTCATCCATTTTTTATTTTTAATACAATACGGCTCGTTGTTTATGTTTTAAGTATTATTCTTGATAGAATGACGCCACAAACTTTAAAAAATAATCACCCCGCACCTCTTGGATATTTTTGTATCGCCCCGAAAGATGTTAATTAGGGAATACTGGTATAATTATAACAATGGTATAATTTGCCATTTAACGGTTGATAAATTATTTATGGATATTGAACAGCGATTCAAAAACACAAGTGCATCACAAACATTTAAAAGAATTGTTGGTGTTTTTGGGATGCACGAGAAAGCAGTCCTCGACCTTGGGTGCGGGTTTGGGGAGTACTTGGCACTTTTTGGAAAGGGGAGTGTCGGCATAACAACGAATATAAAAGAGGTTGAAGAGGGCGCAAAGAGAGGGTTTGATGTTGTGTTTGGCAATATTGAGGAAATGGAAAAGTTAGATATCAAAAACAAATTTGATATTGTGTGGGCAAATAATTTTTTTGAACATATTCTTTCTCCGCATGCATTTTTGTCGAAGCTACGCGGGATAGTGACAAGTGAGGCTACGCTTCTCCTTGGTGTCCCCGTTGTTCCTTCTGCGTCTTCACTTCTTCATATAAACAAATTTCGTGGGGCACTTGCTAGTAACCACATTAATTTTTTTACGAGAAAGACATTAGTACTCACGGTGGAGCGCACGGGGTGGACAATTATTGACGTGCGTCCATACATCATATCTTACCCGCCTGTCGATAGACTTCTTGGTTTCATCGCGCCTCATTTGTACGTTATTGCAAAACGTGACGATACATTTAGTTATCCCAAAAAGAAACTACAAGAATGGGAAGGCGTTCCGTATTACGATTCTTTTTTGAAAAGCACAGGACAAGTAAAATGAAAAAATTAATTTATATAGCAAATATCCGACTCCCAAC
>JBARNW010000022.1:0-4468 GCA_049641785.1 Minisyncoccia bacterium
CCTTGGTAATGAACAGGTCTACCCACTGTCGCAGGAAAGGCTTATGAAGAAAGGGTATAAGTGTTGTATGATGGGGGATGGACCACTTTCCCTCAGAAAACAGGTCCCCGGGTTCGTTAAAAATCAGTAAAAAAGAAGGTGTAAATCGTAGTTGTTTTGATTGCAATTACGATAGTTTGCACAGTGAAAATACTACATGCCGATGTAGCTCAGTTGGTAGAGTGCGTCCTTGGTTGCCCAAAGCTGCCCACTATGTTGGAAACGAGATAGTGAATCCCGAATTACGGTTAATATCCAGAAATGGACAAGACCGTGGCGACGTTAAAATCGCCCGAACGACTGACAAGGGGTGCTAAGTCGAAAGATATGCACAAGATACAGTCTAGCCCTCATATAAGCCCTTATACGGTGAAATTGAGGTAGATAAGCGAAGGACGAGGTCTCCGGTTCAATCCCGGACATCGGCTCAATTAGACAGAAGATCAAAATACTGCAACAAAAAAGCAGTATATGGATGATATAGAAATTTTAGCATTGAAGTTTTATGACTACTCAAAGTTTATACGAGGGTATTCAAAGGAGACGATAAGAAGATATAAAAGTGTTATTCATTTTTATACACACTGTGCGCATATTACGCAGATTAGTCAGGTAAACGAGGGGAATGTGAGAGCATTCTTTTTCTACGGTAGAACTCAAAGAAATTGGTCGACAAATACATTCATCACCTACCACAAATCATTGCTGGTGTTTTTTAGGTGGTGCATTGACCAAGGAGTGATGGAGAAAAATCCTGTTGAGGACTTGGAGGTGCCAAGGCTTGAAAAGAAGCTACCACCAAAACTTACAAAGCAGGTTACCCTAAAGCTTTTGGAAGTTGTCTTCAACTATCCGTATGACTACAAGTTTTTGAGATATAGGAATCACGCTATTTTTTCGACATTTATTTTTGCAGGGTTAAGGAAGAGCGAGCTGCTTCATTTAAAGCTCATGGATGTAGATATTGAGAATCTCACGATCTTTGTGAGTCAAGGCAAAGGGAGTAAAGATAGGATAATTCCCATGAGTTACACTCTCGCGCAGACCTTAAAGAGATATCTTGAAGAGCGAAAGCGGTTGAATAAAACATGCCCAGAATTTTTCACCTCGCTTAATCGCAATAATGGCGTTAGTGATACAGCAATAAAGAGGATGGTCGACAGAATACGGGTTGCCTCAGGAACAAAGTTTACTATTCATAAGCTCCGTCACACTTTCGCCACACTTATGCTTGAGGGTGGGTGTGACATATACAGCTTGTCTCGCATGATGGGGCACAGCGACATTAAAACTACTACCATCTACTTGGCCGCCAGCGCCGAGCACATGAGGTCGCAGATGACCAAGCACCCACTCAACGACTTCATGCCCGTTAGGACTGAGAAGAAATATGCAGCGTGGTAAATAGTAATTATTAGATAGTGAAGGTATAATAAAGCACATTGGCAACACTAACGAGTATAATATGACCCTGGAAGAACTTAAAAAACTAATAGAAAATCATGAATCCGAAAAGGTTGAGCTGAAAGAGTGGAAGGGCTCGATACCTTTTGACGGGCAGGAAAAGTTTGAGGACAGAAAATGTGTGCTTGGGTATTGTGTCGCGCTCGGAAACGAAAGAGGCGGGTCTTTGGTAATCGGCGTTAATGATAAAAAAGAGATTGTTGGTACTGGTGCTCGACTAGGAGATGATGCAAAAAAGAAGGTATATGACAAAACGGGGCAAAAGATTGAAATAGAGGAAGTATATGAAGGCGATCGCAAAGTTATTGTTATAAAAGTCCCCTCACGCGGAGTAGGTCAATTGCTCAGGTTTGCTGGTGTGCCCCTTATGCGTGTCGGCGACAGTTTGGAAGTTATGAGCAATGCAGAGGAAACAAGAATCTTGCTAGAAGGGCAGGATGATTTTTCTGCAAAGATTTGTAGAAATTCAAGCATTGATAGTTTGGACGACGTGGCAATCGCGAGACTTCGTGAGTTATATGTACAAAAGAATCCAGGCACTCATATCGATGGTCAAAGCGACGAACGGCTTTTGCAGGACCTTGGACTGATGAAAGGTGTCGGGGTTACAAATGCTGGAGTTGTTCTTCTTGGTAAAAAAGAATTTCTTGATGAATATCTTGCTCAAATAGAGATATGTTTTGAGTATAGAAATCGTGCGGAAGATATTCAGTTTGTAGATAGGGTTAATTACCGCAAGCCATTTATTTTGATTGCCCAAGAAATCTGGGATAAGGTGTATTCACGCCAACAAATGCACCAGATACAGCAAGGATTATTTAGGACAAATATTCCTGCGTATAATGAAGAAGTATTTCGTGAAGCACTCTTTAATGCTGTGTGTCATAGAGACTATGCTCAACAAGGGTCTATCTATATCAAGCAGGCCCCTGAGTATTTGGAAATATCAAATCCAGGAGGGTTGCCTTTTGGAGTAACTGTGGAAAATATCGTGACGGCACAGTCAACGCCGAGGAACAGACTACTTGCAGAAAGTTTTGGAAGAATATTCCTTGGAGTTGAGAGGTCTGGTCAAGGTGCAGATAAAATCTTTCGTAATACGATTGAAGAAGGAAAGGGTGCACCGGACTATTCGTTGAGCGATAATCATTTTGTTGTATTGCGTATTCCAGCAATGTTGCAGGATGAAAACTTTATCAAATATATCGACAAGGTTGTTAACGGAAAAGGTATGTTGATTTCGATGCCGGACTTGCTTCTTTTGGAAAAAATTAGAAAAGGAGACAAGGATGGGGTTACTCTCAGTACCGTTAAACATCTTCTGACTCAGGGACTTATCGAACTTCACGGGAAGACTCGTGGGGCGCAGTACGTGCTTTCTACTAAATATTATTCTCACATGGGGAGACTTGGCGAAAGGACTCGGAGGATCGGGCTTTCTCGAGACAAGTGCAAGGAGTTAATCCTTGAACATCTAAGGAAACATAAAAAGGGGGATAGGGAAGAGTTTGTTCAGATTTTCCCCGAATTGAAACCAAAAGACATCACTAATATGTTGACCGAGTTACGGATGGATGGGAAGATTAGGAACACAGGCAAGGGGAGATGGTCTGTATGGGTCTTGCTGTAAGTATGCCTATTCTACGTCTTATTATTTTGTAAAAAGTCCTGATTTTGTATGATTGCGTAGGAATTCTACGTCTAAAGTTGCTTAATTATTATCTAATTATTTATGCCCAGAAACTCACTGCAGTTAGAGATGGGGGGCTTACTAGGACAAGCGAGGTAAAAGGGGGAATCAACAAAAAACACTCTTGGTTGGAAGCCCGTCTTCTCGACTCCACGTTTCAGATATAATACACTTTTGATACATATGTGAAATGCCGGGGCTCACAGGAGGCATCGCAAGAATGTTAAGCAGACACTTCATTTTTGGGCTAAAAAACGATATACTCATGGTAATGAAAAATACCCCAGGAAAAGTAGAAAAAGTAGTGAAGACGTCGGATGATATGGAGAATGAGAACCTTCAGAAGTTGCGAGATGTATTTCCGACGTTTGTGAAAGACGGGGTTATTGATTTTGATGCATTTCAAGCATTTTTTAAAAAAGAGGGGATACTCGCAGGGGCTGAAAAATATGGACTTTCTTGGGCTGGCAAAAGCAGAGCATTTGGCGATATTCGCAGACTAGCAACCAGCACGCTCACCCCACAGCAAAAAGAGAGTAAAAATTGGGATACCACAGAGAACATATTTATCGAAGGAGAAAATTTGGAAGTCTTGAAGCTTCTTCAAAAGAAATACGCCAATCCAGGGAAGATAAAAATGATTTACATTGATCCGCCTTACAACACGGGCAAGGATTTTATTTATACCGACAACTTCACCGAAAACAAAAAAGACTACTACGAACGCACAGGGCAGAATTGCGGTGGAATAAAGCTCACAAGCAACCCAGAATCAAATGGTCGCTACCATAGCGACTGGCTTACGATGATGTACCCACGCCTTTTTCTCGCGCGCAATCTTCTCTGCGATGATGGTGTAATCTTTGTATCTATCGACGACCACGAAGTCGCAAACCTGCGAATGATTATGGATGAGATTTTTGGCGAGGAGAACTTTGTGTCGCAGTTGATTTGGAAGAATAAGAAAGGTGGTGGTAATGATGCAAAATTTGTTGCAATTGAGCATGAGTATATTCTTATGTATGCAAAATCTACAGATGAACTTGAAAATCTTTTTCACGCATACACAGAGGACTATATCGAGAGGTATAAAGAAGAAGATGAAAAAGGAAAATTCTTTTGGGATACATTTCGTCGTAAAACGGGAAAGCAGTATTATGCGATACATTGCCCAGATGGAACTGTTTTAGAAAATGATGAGCACGGAAATCCTCTTAGTTGGCTTAGGTCAGAGAATCGTTTTAAGCAGGATCTTAAAGATGGGGAGATTCGCAT
>JBARNW010000116.1:0-3765 GCA_049641785.1 Minisyncoccia bacterium
GTCTAGATTATTCTCGTCTGAGCGATGTGGCGGACGTACCTGCTGAAAAGGTTCGCCAACGAAAACTTTTTGAGGCACAGGTAGATTTTGCGGCTGAGAAAGATTTGCCACTGATGATCCATTGTCGTGACAGCGATAAGGCGCTTGCAGACGCACATAGAGATATCCTTTCGATACTTGCCGCAAAGAAAAAAGATAAAGGAGATAAGGTGCGAGGGAATATCCACTTTTTTGCTCAGAATATAGACATCGCCCGTGAATATTTTGCGCTCGGCTTCACAATTTCTTTCACAGGGGTAATTACTTTTAGTCGAGAATATGACGAGGTTATACGCATGGCGCCACTTGACCGTATTTTGTCTGAGACAGACTGTCCTTATGTCGCGCCTATCCCATACCGTGGTAAACGAAATGAACCAATATATGTAGAAGAAATTGTGAAAAAGATAGCCGAAATTCGCAATGAGGACTTTGAAATAGTACGAACCGCACTCGTTCAAAACGCCATGCGTGTTTTCAACATCACCCCATAGGTTAAACCTATGTAAATCACGTGGCTCGGCCATAAAAGGACACTTTATGGACTTTTGACCGTCGTTCTGGTAGGATACTTTGGTTACTAGGTTAATTAAAAAATAATATGAATCATCAAGAACACACGGAGCCTCGCATTTACGAGCTTGGCTACCATCTCGTTCCAACGCTTGCAGAGGAGCAAATCCCCGCAGCGTCGGGAGCCGTGCGTGGTATGATTGAGCGGATTTCCAAGGACATTATTGCCGAGGAATTACCCGTATTCATCGACCTCGCCTACCAGATTGTAAAAACAGTCGAACACAAAAACAAGCGTTTTGACGAAGCCTACTTTGGGTGGATCAAATTTGAAGGATCTCCAGCAGGCATCGCAGAGCTTGAAGAAGAACTCAAAAAAGACGAAAATGTCCTTCGTTACCTCATTGTAAAGACGATTCGCGAAAATACATTTATCGCCAAGAAGTTTACAGGAGCAAAGGTTAAGGAGCAGGAGGAGGTTGCAGTTACCCCCACAGAAGAGGCAGCAGTAGCCCCATCTGAGGAGGCTCTAGACAAAGCCATCGAAGAATTGGTAGCATAGTACTATGTATATCAATAAAGCAATCGTTTACGGTAACTTGACGCGCGATCCAGAAATGAGAGCGCTTCCGTCAGGGCAGCAGGTGGCAAGTTTTAGTCTTGCTACTAATCGTGTGTGGAAGGATAAAAGTGGCGCAAAGCAGGAGAGTGTGGACTATCACAATATTGTGATGTTTGCAAAACTCGCAGAACTCGCTGCTCAGTATTTGAAAAAAGGTTCTGCTGTATTCATCGAGGGACGCATGCAGACACGAAGCTGGGATGACCCAACAGGCAAAAAATATCGCACAGAGATTGTTGCCGACACGATGCAGTTTGGGCCACGAGCGAGCGGCACACCGGCATCAGGCGGTTACGCGCCATCTTCGGCACCAAAAGGTGCTGGAGCACCTACTGCTACTGCATCAGAAGCCCTCGAAACTATTGAGTACCCAGAGGAAGACATTAATCCAGACGATATTCCATTCTAGTTTAAACTTATGTAGTCGGCGTGCTACTTTGTTGACCACTCCGGTTTCTTCCGCACTGTATTTTTATACAGCTTGGTCGAAATCCTCGCGGTCGCCTCGTATCACATCCAACTTCATAAGTTTAAATAATTCTTAACATCAAACTTATTATGAAAAAAAATACCCAATGTTATTTTACGACAAACAACGTAAAGCTTATCGATTATAAAGATGTCGATATTTTGAAGAAGTTTCTCACTCCTCATGCACGCATGATCACAGGGGAGCGTACTGGTGTGTGCGCAAAGCATCAGCGCCAACTCTCTTCAGCAATAAAACGCTCGCGTTTTATGGGGCTCCTCCCATTTGTCGCAAAGTAGGCTCAAAAAGAAACAGCAAAAAATGCTCGGTATTCCCGAGCATTTTTTGCTGTTCAATTTCACCTCAGAGCGAGCTAAACCCCTTTTTAGGGGGTTGCGAGTGTGACGACACGAGCACTTCTGATTCGGCAGAATCACGTCGCGCAGTGTCCATTAAAGCGCGACTACATTAAGCTTCAAAAAAGTCGTACCTGACTTAGTAAAGTCATCCTGGGGGCATAGAAAAAGAATTTAGCGAGCGTTTTTATCCACCCTCTCTGCATACGTCCCCGTTTCTGTGTTCACACGAATAAGGTCGCCTTCGTGAATAAACATTGGCACGAGAATTGTTGCGCCAGTTTCGAGTGTTACTGTGTTTGAACCACCAGATACTGTGTTACCACGCACTGCAGGAGGTGCTTCTTTTACGAGAAGCTCAACCTTGATAGGTAGGCGAACGCTAATTACCTTTTCATCAAAAAGCATTGCAGTCACAAGCGTATTTGCCTTTAGAAAACCCTCTTTCCCTTCAAGAACATCTGTCTTTAGAGAAAAACGGTCAGACGGGTCTTTTATAGAACAAAACCATGATTCACCTTTGCCAGTGTAAAGATATTTTATTTCCTTGGTTTCAATATCTGCCTCTTCGACTCTGTCTGATTGCTGAAATGTCTCCTCTACAACACGCCCTGTAATAAGGTGCTTAAGTTTTGTTTGGTTGGTTGGGCGTCGCTTTTGCTTCTGTGCTACGTGTGAGGACATGACCTCATACGGCTCGCCTTTAAGCACAATACACTTCCTTGGGGTAATTTCGTTGTAATCAATTATTGCCATAGTTTGTATATCTTACTGGGTTTTACAGAAATAGCAACGGTCTATGTACAAAAGTGTTTTCTTGTGATACAAAGAGCAAGATTACAAGGGTTTTAAGTCCTTGAAGTCTCTGTTCTTTTAACTGTAGCAATAATAAAAGGAGATCGGCCATGAGTCAATCTAGTCAGCAATACCCGCAAAATCTTGATGATTTTAATCGTGTAACAAGCGAACTACGAGCATCAGCAGACTTTCGTGAACCACTCGTGTTCGCCATCGGTCGACGTGTGTTTACGAGGGATGGCACGCTTGCGTCAGTACGTTACCCAGTAGTGAATGGTCCTGGGAAGAACCTGGGTACAGCTGCGATTCTGATAAAAGTGCTCGGTATTATCCCCGAAGGTGTGCAGAATGTTTCACTTACGCGTGATCAACTTACCGAAGCGCAGAAGTACTTTGCACTGTTTGACGGTGATGGTAAGCGCCACGACAACATCGAGGCAATTAAGCGCGCACATTCCTCCAGTATCCTTAGGCGGATGGAAACTGGCGACCCGTTATCTAGCCTGGTTGCCACGTTTGTTTTTGACGATATCTCTCCTGTTGGGGTCGAGGATAGTACTTTGAAACTCTACTGTTTGAGCAATAGGCATTTCAGGCCGAATACGCTCAATTTGACCAAGATTTTCACGAAGCTTCCGAATGTGGCCTGGCATGGAGATGTGCCAATGGACGAGAGTTCTGTGGATTGGGCGATACTGGATGCAGCTTTTGAAAACGATGCACTCTATGCGCCACATATGGTCGACAAGTTCCCACTCTATATTCACCGCATCAACGCGCTGAAGATGGGCGTGAGAATTACTGACCAACACAAAGTGCGTCTCGGCGCATATTTGGGGGAAGGTACGACACTGATGCCAGGCGCAAGTTACATAAACTTTAACGCTGGAACAGAAGGACCTTCAATGGTTGAGGGACGGATTAGCTCCTCAGCTTTTGTCGGTGCTGGCTCTGACATAGGTGGTGGG
>JBARNW010000117.1:0-1657 GCA_049641785.1 Minisyncoccia bacterium
CTTTGCTCATCTCGCGCACAAAGTTGTGGCTTGAGTCATTGACTGTGGCAACCGCCTTATGCTCTAATTCGCGCCCTCTTCAGGGCGGTTAGCTCAGCGGTAGAGCACTGCCTTCACACAGCAAAAAAAGCCTCGCAAAATTAGGGCAACTTCATGAAAGAGAAAGAAAAGATGTAATTGGGTGTAATCCAATATCATCACAAATCAGGTAATGATTTTCCCTGATTTTCCCTGTACCAATTCCAAGTTGGTTATACGGGATGACAACAAATTTGGGTCGTTAGCTCAGTGGTAGAGCATCGCCTTCACACGGCGGGGGCCAGTGGTTCGAACCCACTACGACCCACCAAATCAGAAACCCCGCCTCGGCGGGTTTTCTATTTTTAGTTTTGAACGAGCGACTATTTGTACGGAGCCACCTCTAATCAGGAGCACCCACCTGCGCGTCACTCCGACTGCCCAGCTTCAGTGGAGCTCGCAACAAAATACTAAATAAAGTGTTTTTTTACACCGTTACCACTATATATTGTGCTTTTGAGAATGTAGCAATTTTGAAGAAAAATTGGTGAGTTGTGCTAGCATGGGCATTGCTGTCGAAAGCAGCCAAGAAAAACGCCCCTCTCAGATTGACTGGAAGGGGCGGAAAAAGGTCAGTTACCCAACCTTCAATTCAGGTGTCACAATAGCAAAGGCTAAGTATCTTGTGCAATGGCATCCCATTATGGTAGCTGGCTGTCTTTCTTGAATGGCAATGCCAGAAAGGAAAGCAACCATGAGCAAAACATTGAAGCCAGGTACTCCTGCACCGGTGTCGGGTCAATATAAAAACCCCAAAACTGGAAATGAGATTACCGGTGTAAAAAGTAAGCCTTTGCCTCCGACACCTCGTCCGGGTCAAGGTTATGTTTTAGTCGATCCGACGAAACATAAGCGGTAGTAGTATTTGCCCTCCCCACTAAAGCAAAGTGGAGAGGGCAATATCAGTCGGACTCACGTCTTGAATATCGAGAAGAACTCCTTAAATCGGCCAAGTGCCTTATCGTCCTTCATGAGGCTATCAAACAACTCATGCGTCGGACTTGGATGATTGTTCTTGCCTTCATAAATGCGAATCGGGTTATCACCAAGATTCTTTATGGCCTGCTCCAGCAGCTTCTTAAGCATTTCAGGATCAACTTCCTTTGCCTCACGTTTATATCCTTCAAAAGATTTAGCAGAGGCTTCCTTGTATGCATAGTCCTCGCGAAGCCTTGTGGTAAATCCATACTGCCTAGCAGAAAACCAACCTAACCATACAAATGGCGCAGTAAGAGCGAGTCTGAGCGGAAGCTGTTCCCATGTTGTTGCGCTATTTTCAGTCAGTATTGGGGCAATGTATTTAATGCCCATGATAGATAACCCGGCCAAGGACACACCAAAGACTGACAACCAGCCAATAAGTGGCCACTTCAGCGCTAGCCCTCGATTCGTGAATGATGCAGCCATCCCTGTTCTATTGGCATCCCCGAGAAGCCCATCTATTTTTTGCCTGTATTTCTCGAATTCATCGAATAGTGCTCCCTGAGTTTTCTTATTGGCTGCCAGCTCTTCAGTCAGCTTGGTAAATTCGGCGACCATCCCTCTGATTGCATCCTCATCAGACTTTGCCTCTTGCTTG
>JBARNW010000147.1:0-4233 GCA_049641785.1 Minisyncoccia bacterium
CATCGTTAGCCCCCACTACACGGCGCTCTGCCTTGCGAGATAATGTGCGCGCAAAATCAAGAAGGGTAGCAAGTTCTGTACCGCCAGACACAAAAAAACTTTTGATCGGCGGGAGCTCTGCCTCTGTGCTATTTATTATAGTTTCTAGCTCTGTTATTTTTCCTTGATCAATATGTTTGTCAGCGCCGGCAACTTCTGCTTGAGCGATAAATAGATTTTGCTGAATATTACCAACAAGATTGGAGAGAGTGTTGCCTGTCCCTATAACTATAATTTCACTCGCGCGCGCATTCATCTTGACCACACCAAGAAAAGAATTTATTTCATCAAGCGCACCCAGGGCTTCCGCGACAGCGGAGCTCTTTGAAAAGCGTTGGTCACATCCAAACGCGCTTGTCGTACCATTATCACCTTTCCCTGTGTAGAGCATTTCTTGATGCTAACAAATTTTCTTGTGATTGACAAGAGGTGTTATTTTTGCTATAATTTTATAAGTTAATTTTTGAACATTCACAAAAAGGAGGTGTATTGTGGTACAAACAAATCATCTGGAAGCATGCCCATCGGTAAGATCTGGGGCTTCAAAGGATTGCTCGTGTGATAAAGAAGTGAAACATTATTTAAAATTGGCGAAATTGTCATTTTCACTTTTTATCTTCGAGCTTCTCGGTGGAATATTTTCAGGGAGTATGGCCCTCGTATCTGACGCGCTTCATGTACTCCTTGATGGAACTGAGAACATTGTTTCAGCGATTGTGTCTCGCCTTTCACTGAAGGGCTACGACGAAAAAATCGTACGCGACTTTGGCGGCAAAATAAGCGCTTTACTTCTACTGTTTGCCGGTGGTGGTATTGTATACGAAGGATTTGAACGTGTACTAAACCCGCGCGAAATCGAATGGTATATGGTGCTCGTTGCAATCGTTGGGCTTGGTGTAAACATATGGCAAAAAAATCTTCACAATGAGGCACCAGAGGAACACCGCAACCAAACCCACTTCTGGCAAAATCGGCACCTAATCTCAGACATATCGGCAAGCGCCGCTGTTGTGGCCGGTGGGCTGGTTATGTTCCTTGCAGAGGGTTTGTACTGGATAGACGGGGTGCTTTCTGTTGGTATCGGTATATTAATCGTGTTTTTTACAATCGCAAAACTTTTTGGTTTTGATCTTCATAAACACGACCATACGCGTACATGCGGAGACAAAAGATGTGAATAATACTTAAGGGCAATCGCGTAAGCGGTTGCCCTTTTATTTTGAAAAACAAAACCCGCACAATCTTTTGTGCGGGTTACAAGCCTATACTAGGCTCGGTATCTCAGCTCCTGAGACAAACTTTCCGTGACAATCTTGAAAATTTGCTCGAGGTCCTTGCGGAAAGGGATGGTTAAAAATGAATCCCTTGGGCCAGCAAACTTGCGCCTACCAACTGTCAGCTCGATGTTAACACAGCGAACCCTAGCTTGCGCAAACAGTGGCTGGATAACAATGACCGGCTCAAGCATATCTTTGACCCCCTGCATCATTTCTTCAAAACGATTTTTGTGTGCAGGAACAGATTTTTTTCGGTGTATGTGAACACCAACTGTCTTGAATTCACGCCCATCGATAATTATCGGCTCTACGATCTGCGTAGCGTACCAAACATTTTTACCGAGTTCGAGAGAGCCACAGACAGTCAAAATTGTTTCGATTATTTCCATAGCCTCCCTTGTCTCAATTTTATTTTTTGAAGCGGAAACTCCAGAATGAATCATTTTAATCCCCTTTTTAAATTACATAAAGAACAAACCTAAAGATATATTTAGTCTTATACCTGACCGCATTATGCCATATCTGCAGAAAAACGCAAGGCTTTTCTTATTGTTCGCTAACACTCGTCATTAAGTATAAAAAAGAAAAGCACCCTTCTTGGGTGCTTTTCTTTTTTATACCTGTGCGCAGGAGAGGACTTGAACCTCCATGCCGGTGAAGGCGCTACCACCTCAAGGTAGTGCGTCTACCAATTTCGCCACCTGCGCGTATTTACTCAAGATTGAGGTTTTATGAGCATACCTCAGAAAGGAGATTTTTTCAAGCTAAAACGCGAGTCTTTTGACTCGCGTTTTTCGAATCAGCTGATTCGCGTCTTGGACGTAATCTAGTCGTTATGCAATTACTTCTTCTGCTGTTGGCGCTTCTACAACCTCCCCTTCCTGCACCGGGATGGTCACACCGCTCTTTGTGTGACGCATCTTGCGCTTTACATCACGAGCAACCTTGCCACGTACGAAGTAAAGCTTCGCGCGACGAACCTCAGACTGGCGCACAATTTCAATCTTATCAATAGAAGGAGAGTAGAGCGGGAAAATCTTTTCAACACCTACGCCTGACGCAACCTTACGAACTGTGAACATGGCCCCATTTCCTTTGCCTCCTTTTACGGCAAGTACGAGTCCTTCAAAAATCTGCATGCGAGTCTTACCTTTTTCCTCGATCTTTAGGTGTACCTTAACCGTTGCGCCAGCGCGGATAGGCAAATCTTTGCGACTTGCTATTGCTACGGGGCTCATTTGTATTGTTGTAGTTTCCATAATTTTTGTCTTCAAGTATGCGCTACTCTATCACATGATACCCATTTCTGCAAGACCCACCCTGAAGTCCTCTGGTAGCGGGGCCTCAACCTTGTGCTCTACTCCATTTTGACCCTTAAATACAACAGAAAAAGCATGAAGGGCTGTTTTACCAAAACCAAGCAAGCATGGTGACTTTGGCGCATATAACTTGTCACATAAAATGGGATGACCGACGGCCTTTAAGTGTACACGAATCTGGTGCGTACGACCAGTGTGAGGGGCCACCTCAAGGTACGAAAGTCTTCGAATCAGCTGATTCGCGGCTTGGCCGTAAACTTGTTTGACCTCTCCTTCGCCAAGTACACGATATTCGGTCACGGCTTCTCGAAGCTCTCCACGCGCACCATACTCTGCAGACCACTTACGAAAATCACTTTTTGAACGACCAATAGGTTTATCTATGGTGCCAACAGGCTCCTTAAACACACCGTAAGTTATTGTTCGATATGATTTTTTGATAGTTCGCGCCTGAAACTGCGATTTCAAATTTAAAAAAGATGCCTGCGTTTTTGCAATTAAGAGAACGCCGGAGGTGTCACGATCGATGCGATGCACAATCCCCCATTTTTCAATAACACCACCTTTGGTGAGCGGTATCGTCTCCCCCACACCATGCACACTAGGATACTTTTCAAGAACCCAGTCTGTAAGAGTTTCTTCTTTAGTACGCCCATCAGAATGAACAACAAGCCCCGCAGGTTTATTCACCGCGAGTACTTCATTATCCTCGTACAGTATAGGGATTTGCATCTGACTTTATAGACTTTATGACTTTCGACTTTTTGACTTATCTCCCATGTCGTCTCTCGCGTGCCTTAAATTCATCAATGATTCTTGTAAATTCCTCCTTTGAAAATTCTGGCCATAAAACATCCGTGAAGAAAAGCTCGCTGTACACTGTTTGCCAAGGCAGAAAACCAGAGGTTCTATGCTCTCCACTAGTGCGAATAACGAGATCTGGGTCTGGCATCGGATACGACCAAAGTTTTTTTGAAAAATCCTCCTCTGTTACGCTTTGCACACCCTCTGCCAAAAGTGCGTTTGTGGCAGAAAGAATCTCTGCTCTTCCGCCGTAGGATACCGCTACATGCAAGGTCACATCATAATCCTTTGCTGTCTCTGCCTCAAACCTCACCATTCCTTTTTGTATGTCATCGTCAAAGCGCGCGCGGTCACCGATAAACCGCACTCGTACACGATTCTCTATCATTTTTTTTGTTTCATTGCTGAGAATAAAGCGAAGTAGTTTCAATAAAAACCCGACTTCCTCCTCACTGCGTTGCCAGTTCTCTGTTGAAAAGGCAAAAACAACGACATCTGAGATCCCAGCTTCGCGCGCCCACTCAACTACGTCCTGCAGTCTTTTATACCCTTCGTTGTGCCCTTCAAAAACTGGCTTATTATGCGCGCGTGCCCAACGGCGATTGCCGTCCATAATGATTCCCACGCATTGTATTTTTTGCTCAGACATATTTAATATATTAACAGGAACTGCCCAGACGCCACAGCCACGAGGCGCAGGTGTTTAGTTTTCTGGAAACATACTTTAGCTATGGTGACAGAAAACTAGGCACCTGCAACAATGTGAATGTGGATGTGTGGGCGGTTACTAATAC
>JBARNW010000150.1:0-2786 GCA_049641785.1 Minisyncoccia bacterium
ACATATATATCGTTTTTGAGGTTTTCATCAGAGTATTTTTTCTTACCCGTGCGAATGGCCTCCACCTCTATAAAGTGACGCGCCTCTTTGTCAGTCTGCACGCCTGGCATGCTGATGTCTTCAAAACCTGTGCAGTGTGCGATTGACCCACCCAATAGTCGGCAATTTTTAAAAGTAGTACCTTGTCCAAATTTACAGTTCGCCCACCGTACATTGTCGAATACGCAATTTACAAAAGTAAAGCCCGTAAAATCATACCTGCTAATTCCGCCAAAAAACACGACACCTTCAAACTGGTTATTTGGAAATAAAGTGACCAATATTTTGGCACGCTCACTGTGATTCTTGACTTGCTTATCCGACTCAATAGCCCTAAACGCCAATGATGTTGATAGTTTTCTAAGAACATGCATCATCAACTCATCTAAACTCGATTCGGAGGAGATAAAAAAGCTTCGAATTATCTGTCGCACATACTCCAAAGCATCTGGCTCAGATTTTCCCCATGAAGAAACACTGAAAATCATAGCTGCAAGATCTGCAATTTCCCCTGAATCCAGTTGTGCCTTCGCTGAAAAAGTACGGAGCAACATTTGCCCATTCTTGTCTTCCGTCATTTTCATAAGCTTGCTAGCAAGAAGAGCTATTCGAACTTGTGGCTGCTGTATTGTCCACTTGTTCTTTTCTTTACCCACAAGAGGATGTGGAACCATTATTTTTAAAATAGATGCAATAGCCTCTTCACTTAGTTCTGGCACTACAGATTCAATTGCAAACGACAATGTATCTGATGTTGCAGGTTCGTTTTGAGCCGTTTCATAAACAAAGTTTTCCAATACATCCAGTTGCTGTTGTGATGTAATTGGCAACTTGTGACGCACAATCTCTCGATCACAGTGAGCTCGCATCAGCCTTATAAGTGGCTTTTCTTTCGATGCATCAACAGTTTTTTCATAGCCAGAGCTAACCAAATCAGAAATCAGCAGAAGCACAAACCCCCGCCCTGCAAATGAAGGATCGTCTCGGTTTAGCTCAGAGAAAAGGTTAACAGCAAGGTTAATCTTCTCAGTTTTATCGCCAAATTTTAGTTGGAAGTACTGCTGCGCCTGCTCGATGCCAAATGGCTCAATGCGGTACAGATAGCAACCTTTCTCGCTATCATCATTGCCCATGCTGTCTATTTCAGAATCCCAAAACGAACTTCTTGACGTTACAACAAGCCTTGATCCTGTATCGCGTGCCAATTCGGATAAAGCGTCATAGACCTCTTTCGCTTTAATTTCACCTGGATTACGCAACACATATTCGTCGAAACCATCAAACACAATTCGAAAAAGGCCAGCTTTTAGAGCAACCTTTAAGAACAAATCTTCCTGCCCTTCTACCCAGGGAATGGGCGTTCCAAGCTCTCTAAAAGAACTCACCAAAGTTCTGCCAAGAGATAAAAGGTCTTCATGCCTTAACATTTTCCACTGAGCGGAATTTACGTAAATTGGAAGTACTGAGCTCCCTTCTTTGGCCAATTTTGCTACCAACCATTGACACAAATAGGTCTTGCCATGCCCGGCCTCAGCTAGCACCACGGCAAGAGAGCCATCGATCCCATGTTCAGTTTTATACTCAGGGTCTTTGAAGAAAGACTCAATCGGATTTGGATATTTTCTGAGAACCCCACTTGGCACTGTGAATTTTGGCTCGATATAGTCTTTCGGCAAATCTTCGACTAATTTTTTTCGATATGCCGTAAGCTCGGTCGCCATGAATGAGCGTAAGTATTCTGGTGTACTCCAAAACCCTTTAGCCTCTTTTTCAAATAAACTTTTTATTGATGGGACGATGTTGGAAGAGGGTGCGTAAACCACAATTGTTTCTTGAGGAATGAAAGCGTTTTTTTTGGCTATCACCAAATTTTCCTTTCTGACATCTGAAAAGAGGTATAGCAAGCTAAATTTGTATGTGTATACATGAACTCTGTATACACCCTCATATAACTCCCACTTCCCGCTTTCGCTTTTAGTTGGTTTATCAGCCAACTCTGTTAGGCGGCAAGCATTTAATAGTTGTTTTACTTCATCAAACTTGAGCAGTTCCATATTTCCCTCTGACTAGACATGTTGTTTTTTCAGTTGCCCTTTTACTGGATGAACCCCCATGCGTCTGTAGAACAATTCACTAATATCGATCTACGTGCTCCCGTCCAAGCAAGGATAACTATAAACACATGGAGCAGATTATAGGCACAAACCTCCACCGACAATACGAAGAACATATCTAGCATTCTAAGAGACCTGGCTTCTTCTGATTCGAATACGGTGTGGATCCTCCTATAATTTCGAATGCTGAACGTCGTCTGGAGCTTAACTGCCCGTCAGTTTTTGAATTGACCTTCCGTTATGCAGTCGTTCAAACAGCACTGAGCTGAATATTCAGCTTTGTTCTTGTTGACATTTTGCTATCCTTACTTTAATGTAAGGCAGTCTTAAATAGGAAGATTCATGTCAACCGCAACCATAACCAGCAAGGGGCAGATCACTATTCCCGCTGCCGTGCGAGCCACGCTTGGTGTTGAGGCTGGTGATCGAATAGAGTTTGTTCAAGTTGAGCCGGGACGGTTCGAGTTGGTCGCATCTACACAGTCTGTGAGTGCATTGAAAGGGTTGGTGCGCAAACCGGCATCACCGGTAACGATTGAGGCAATGAGCCAGGCAATCGCCACTCACGGAGCAAAAGCCAGATGATTGGCCTGGATACCAACGTTCTCGTTCGCTATATCGCGCAGGACGATC
>JBARNW010000013.1:0-4181 GCA_049641785.1 Minisyncoccia bacterium
GCCCCTATTAATAGTCTGCTGTTCGCTCCCGTTTTTGTTGATGGCGCATCGTATCCTTTTTCTAGGTAAATTAATAAAGCTTTGTTGCCCACACTATCTTTGGCAGTATATTTTATTGTATGAGTACCACCAATCTGCCACTCCTCACTCCCGTTTGGAGAGAGAACCTTAACAGAAGCAGGCTGAATTTGAGCTCCAGATTGTACCTTGCATGGAGTAGCTTGTGCGGCTGGACCTGTGGCTGGTATCTGTATTTCAGTCTCAGACTGAGAGGTTGCTGGCATAATCGCCGTAGTGGTAGTTTGAATGTTGTGTTGAACTGGAGCTGCTTCTGATGTGGCCGGAATAGCTGCAGCAAGCACATTTAATTTCTCTCGCGTCTTTGGGCCCACTATTCCTAATGGCTCGATGCCGTTCTGCTCCTGAAACTTTTTAACCGCCGCTTTGGTGTTTGGTCCGTAATAACCGGTAACCAAGCCCTCGGGATAAGCACCAGTAAATGTTCTTAAGAACTCTTGCAATTGTTTCACATCGTCGCCCTTAGCCCCCTGCGTTAATGCTCTGCTAAGCTTTAGTTCTATTTTTAGTGATTGCACCTCTGTCTGGAGATCTGCTACTTGTGTTTGGAGTTTTTCAATTACCGTTTGTAAGTCAACAGTCGAGCTCGTTGTCTCCGCGGACACAAGAAAAGGAACAATCAATGCTACGGCAATTAAATATTTTTTCATGGCTTAATGATAACATAAAAATATTTCTCCACGGGCAGGAAGCCTCTCCTTCCAGTCGAGATCATCCATCTTAATAGTCGAGAGCTCCGCGGGTTTTGGTCGAAATTTGCTAATCAGCGTCCAAGACGTGAGTCTGCTGACTCAGACATGATTTTTATGCATAAAAATTTATGGCCAAGCCACGAATCAGCTGATTCGGGATCGCCCCTTCGTGTCGATCATATACGCGGGAAACAGAAACAAGAAAAAATCCCCATGAAGGGGACTTTTCTTGTTTGGCTCCGCTTAGTGCAGGAAGTTAGAACCCACTTCAAGAGCAAAGCGCCTCTTTTCTAACTTCAGTTTAGTAATTGCTTACTGAATCAGCCTGCTCTTGCTGTGAGAGATACTCTTCACAGCCTTCTATGAATGAATCTGAATTACCATCACAAGAGCTCACATCATTTTCTTCGGCCCATTCGTAACCCGCAGAATGTCCCGTGCCTTCGTCATACGGATTTTCTGGTTCAACATATTCCTCTGAGTAACTAGTACCCGAGGAGGACTCGTATGATGAATAAGATGGGTCTGAATAGTAGGTGCTAGGCGAACTATAGGTACTCTCTGGCTTATGCTCTGAAAATAGAGATGATACTCCCCAGATTATAAGTCCCCATACAAAAAGACCAACAACGACATTTCCTCTCTGCGGATTGGTTTGTTTGAGCATCTTAAATATTTTCTGTGCTACCTAAACCAGGAAAATGGGTTGAGCCGTTGGTACCAGTGTTTTTGAGTAGATGTTTTTTGAAGCGTTATCCTGGCAGTTGTAGCTGAGAGAGTGCTCGTCGCAAGGTCTTTGTCTTTTGTTGTAGCTGCGTGAATCTCAGTCTTTTTTTCGAAGATTAACTCTTTTGGCTTTTGAGCCACCACCTTGGCTTTAATTGGGGTAATCGCCACCTTTTCTACTGGAATGTTTTGTACAGTTGTTGTTTGAGTGACTGCGCTCTCTTTTTGTTGTTTCTCTAATAAAGACCGCACGGTTACCGTTGTGTCGGGTTTATCAATCGTAGCCCATCTGTCTTTGTTGCTGTCCTTAGAGAACGCTTCACACATTGCGAAGTCTTCACCAGTGAACCCTAACTGACTACAAGTTGAATTAGAATTTAGAGCATATCCCGTGCGAACCTCCCTGTATATTTTGTAGTCTCGAATATTTTGATATGGACTACCAGATGTAGATATGGTGCACATATTTCCGTCTATAATGTATCCAGAATTGCAGTAACATCTCGAGTCACTGGTGTTTAGTGTCGAATTAGCAGGGCAGGAAAGCTTTGGAACGACGATTGGTGCGTAAGCCGTCGCTGACGAATATCCGCCACCAGTGCTTAGCTCATCTGCATCCCAAATTTTACAATCTCTTTCAGAATTAAAGAGGTACATTCGGTCGCCTATACCATCCAAAAAAGAACCGCCAACATCAATGTCTACTGTTTTGCCTTCGTATCTCCACATACTTATTCCACAACCAATTCCGTATTCAACTAAAAATTGGGTACCATTTTTGTCAGAGACTATTATTTTGTCTTCAGAATCAATTAACTTATCAACATAATATTTTTTAATATTAACATCGTCGCTACTCGTAATTTTGCAAGTATTACCTGAAAAGCCAGAAGTAATAATTGTATCCCCATAACTTGGTGAATAATAGGTGTCTATATATATTGTTGAGCCTTCAATAAAATCAGCATCATAGCAATTGTAATCGTGTTCTATAATATACTCTGAAGTCCCGTCGGTTATCAAAACCTTACTAGAGCCACTTTCTTCAACTAGAAATCCTTTTGCTCCATATACGGGGGAGCTAATTGCGAACAATATTACCGAAATACTCGTCAGTATTATTTTTTTCATGTTTATTGAGACCAAGTTAACCAACAAGAATTATTTTGCGAAGCAGGATTTGTTTCATATGGACACTTGAGCTGTTGTCCAGACGACAGGGTGATGATGGGTTTAATGGAAATTCTATCGCCCGCTTGTGGTGTTCCAGAATATGTAATGTTTACTAACCATGTATATGGATTAGATGGTAGTTCTGCTGGTAAGGTGGGATAAAGTGATATGTTTTGTACCTGCAGGTTCCCAGTAGTTTGCTTCTCCCAGTCAATCGATTTAATTACTACAGGTGTTTGGCTTTGGTTTATTAATTTTAAGCCATTTTCGTTATGGTTAGCGGTGCTGTATCCACTAATTGTATGATTGGAGTTGTAAGCATACCATTGGACCATATTCTGGTCGAAGAGTGTAAAATCTTGAGTTTTAAGAGGGACATTGGAGACTTGGCGAACTAATCCTGAATACTGCCCAGTAAGCTCTATCAAATCAATATTTATCGAATACGGCCCAACATTTTTGGGGGTATCAATTATAATTGACAGTGGGCGAGTTCCTTCTGTGGAGTCTGGGAGCATGTATGTCAGGCTGTCGCTATAGGTGGACCCTGCGACTCGTGGCCTAAGGATTGACTGAGCAGAACTTGGGTTAACAGAAAGCTTTATTTTAGAATAATGTAAATTTTCTTGACCCTCATCCTGTGTGACCAGAATAGAGGCAACACTTATACCGCTCTGCCCTTGTTCAAACTGATTTGGATATAAGGCGGAGCTAGCTCCAGGTGTTATCGTAGCAATCGGTGGAACATATGTGTATGGGGTAACAGCAATATCAATTGTTTTGGTAACCCCACCAGCTTTTACAGTAAAAGTTTTAAGCCCGAGAGTTTTTGGTAAATAATTAAGTTGAATTTTCCCATTCGTGGTACAGCTCCCACCCTCGGTGCCAACTTCCTGTGTAAGAAATAGGCCACTAGAACAGTATGGCCAATCCTTTATTACCCTGTAAGTTTTTGAAATTTCTGACGAAGAAAGTAAAACCTCGACTGGCACAGACTTTCCGTTTTCTGTGTACACTGCATTTATATTTGTAGATTCCCAGCCGTTTAGAGAGATTGTGGACTTATCTACGCTAATCGTTATGTCTTTCGATACTTGTGGTGGTGACACTGGGGAATATTGTGCGGGTGCAGTATTCTGAACGATTTGGTTCAATGAGGTTTGTATTTGAGAAATTTGTTGCTGTACAGTGGGGACACTCGACGATGAAGATTCAGGGGCGGGGGTTACTGTTCTCACAATGTTTCCAAGTGCATCAATTTCGACCATTGCGCCAGTTGCGAGCGTTACTGTATTGTTTACTGTTACTGTGGTTGCTGGAATAGTAGCGACTAAACATGGTTTACCTGTTGTTGGGCTAAAACCAGTAGTAGAGGAACAACCAGAAGGGAGGGTTGATGTTGTTGTGCTTGCATGAGTAGGGGTTGTTGTCCCCGTCTCTGTTATCTCTGCTGACACTGCAGGGGCGTTAGTTGCAGAAAGGTCATCATTAATCTTTGTGCGGGTCATTGGC
>JBARNW010000024.1:0-6673 GCA_049641785.1 Minisyncoccia bacterium
ATCTCATAGAGCCTACGACAGCACAAAATGTTGCTTCAGCGTCATATCAGCTTTACCTCACCCCAGAGTTGGGGCAAGTGCTTGGTGAGATTGCGCCACGCATCGCAGAGGGTATGAAAGATGAACAAATTTCTTGTGAACATTTATTCTTGGCACTTTTTGATGTAGAGGGGCAGGCGCGCGAATTTTTGTCTCGCCATAATATTGACCGCAATGGAGTTGTTCGTGTGCTTGAAGAATTTCGTACACAAAATATAAACGACAGCACACCATCGAAAAAAATGAAGTCTGTTTATAAATACACACGCAATCTCACCGCGCTTGCAGCACAGGACAAGCTTGACCCTGTGATTGGTCGCGACAATGAAGTTGGTCGTATTATTCAGATCCTTTCTCGTCGTACAAAAAACAACCCAATCCTTATTGGAGAGGCCGGCGTTGGTAAAACAGCAGTAGTCGAGGGGCTCGCCATTCGCATGGCAAAAGGTGATGTACCAGAGTCTCTAAAAGACAAAGAGCTCGTTTCTCTTGATCTAGGGCAACTTATCGCTGGCACAAAATATCGTGGTGAATTTGAAGATCGCTTGAAAAAAATTATGAAGGAGATTGAGCGCTCAGAAGGCAAGATCATTCTTTTCATTGATGAGATCCACACAATCGTCGGCGCTGGAGCGGCAGAAGGTTCAATGGATGCTTCAAATATGTTAAAGCCTGCTCTTGCGCGTGGCGAGCTTCGTGCAATCGGCGCTACAACACTCCGAGAGTACCAGAAGCATATTGAAAAAGACCCTGCCCTCACGCGTCGTTTTCAGCCAGTACATGTAAACGAGCCAAATATTGAGGATGCGGTAGCGATCCTTCGTGGACTTAAGGAAAAATATGAGCTTTTTCATGGTGTGCATATTACCGATGATGCAATTATTGCGGCAGTAAATCTCTCTAGTCTTTATATTACAGACCGCTTTTTACCAGACAAGGCAGTTGACCTCATAGATGAAGCCGCATCCTCTCTACGCATTTCTCTTGAGAATAAACCACCAGTACTTGAGGAAGCAGATCGCCGTATCATGCGACTTGAGATCGAAAAAGAGGCGCTTAAGAAGGAGGCAGGACTGGAAGGTGATGCAGGTAAAAATGCAAAGGCGCGTACCAAAAAGATTGATAAGGAAATTGGCGACCTTCGGGAGAAAACTCGCGAGATAGAGCTTAAATGGAAGAATGAAAAAGAGCTCGTTGTGGATATTCGCGCAATTAAAAAATCTCTTGAAACAGCACGCCTCGAGGCAGAGACCGCAGAAATGAAGGCAGACCTCGCGCTTGCTGCAGAGATTCGCTACGGGCGCATTCCAGGTTTTGAAAAAGATCTTGCCACAAAAGTGGTGCGCCTGAAAAAACTTCAATCATCTCGTCGCATCTTGAAGGAGGAAGTTGTTGAACAAGATATTGCTGAGGTTGTCGCAAGGTGGACAGGAATCCCTGTTACAAAAATGCTTGAGGAGGAAGCTGGCAAGCTTGCTCACATAGAGGGAGAGTTAGAGAAGCGTGTGGTTGGGCAAAGGGATGCAATCCAAAAAGTTTCAGATGCGATTAAGCGTTCACGCGCTGGAATTTCGGACCCAAATCGTCCAATAGGGTCGTTTCTTTTCCTTGGGCCAACTGGAGTTGGCAAGACCGAACTTTCGAAAGCCCTCGCACAGTTTATGTTCAACGATGATAAGGCGCTTGTTCGAGTAGATATGTCAGAATACATGGAGAAGCATTCAGTCTCAAAGCTTATCGGCTCTCCTCCAGGATATGTTGGACATGAGGAAAGTGGCAACCTTACAGAGACGGTTCGTCATCGACCATACTCCGTGCTTCTTTTTGATGAGATTGAAAAGGCGCACCCAGAAGTATTTAACATCCTTCTTCAGGTTCTTGATAACGGCCATCTCACTGATTCAAAGGGGCGTGTTGTAAACTTCAAAAACACGGTTATTATCCTGACATCAAATATTGGTTCGGAGCATATTGATAAAATGCAGTCGATTGGTTTTGGTTCACACGCAAGTGACAAGGCTGATTATTCTGATGCAAAGGATCGTGTTACGGAATCACTCAAAGATTTCTTCCGCCCGGAGTTCTTGAATCGCCTTGATGAAATTATCATTTTTGATATTTTGTCACCAGAGGTTATACAGAGCATTGTTGGGTTACAAGTCGATATTATAAAGAAACGACTGGCGGAAAAAGAGATTGTTCTAAATGTTACACCAGAAGTGCTGACATACCTTGCGGAGAAGGGGTATGATTCGCGTTACGGGGCTCGTCCGCTCAAGCGCTTGATACAGAGCAAGATTTTGACACCAATAGCATCACTGATGATCTCATCTGGTGTGCTCAAGGGTGGGCGTGTTTTAGTGTCGGTAGAAAAAGGGGAGCCTGCTATTCGTGTGGAGAAAAAACAAGTCACCACAAAGCCTCGCTCGCGAGCGAAAGCAACAGTGTAACTCTCGTTTGAACTAGTAGAAAAAACGTGATAGAGTGAGCGAACGTCATTAAGACGTTTGCTCAATTGCGTCGGTGGTGGAGTGGTCAATCACAACAGACTGTAAATCTGTCGACTTCGGTCTTCGAAGGTTCGAATCCTTCCCGGCGCACAAAATAAATGAACCCATTCCGAAAGGGCTGGGTGATTTTATTTTGTATCTGACGTAAGGGATTCGAACCGCTGGCCGCAGTCCACGAAGAGGGGACGTAGGTTTCGAGCGCACCAGCGCGAGGGGCGAATCCTTCCCGGCGCACAAAATGTTTGACAAAATATTCTCATCGTGTGATACTACGAAGAGTAGTACTTTCACAGGTTAAAACAACACACTGGGAGAACAGAATGGAAGAAGAAAAAAAGGTGTATGTTACACAGGGGTTCATTGAAAAATTTACTGCTCTGTTTGCAGATGACAATTCGTCATTCGGGGACATTGCGAAGCTTTTAGTTTTTCAACCTCTCCTTGTTGTTCGGCTCTTGCATGTAGCAAATCATATGTGTACATGCCATGGTTCATTCAAAAGACCTACAAGTGTTCAGGGGATTATAAATATCCTTGGATTCGGGCGAGTTGAGGATGAAATCAATCTAGTTGAATATGCGCCACTGCATGAGGAGCGAAAGGTGTTGAGTCATGCAATAGATTGCTATGTACTCGCATCAGTATATGCATCTATCGCTGAGCAGGTGTTTGGGAAGAAAAAAGCGCCAGATCATTTTTTAGCTGGTCTTATTGCACCGCTCGTTGAGGATGACAAATCGATACTTTATGAATGCAATGAGGAACTCAAGGGCTATTTTAATCCTGACTACGCGCACGGCATGCAAATTGAAGGGTTGTCAACTATTGCGCACATAAAAGAGCTCACTAAAGGTTTTGAAAAAGGAATCAAACCCTTTGATGTAGGACATCTTTACACTACTTGGGATGAAGCGAGGAGGACTGCTCGCGCGACACTTATTGTGTATTCTGGTGGCTATACGGAATAGCAAGTGAAAATGAAATAACTTAAGACGGGTGAGATGATTCACCCGTCTTTTTCTTTAATTGCGCGATTCTTGCCTTTTCTCGCAGGGTGTAGTAGGATAGGGAAACTATGTCACAGGATCAACTTATCAAACTCGCCTGCAAGAAATGCAAGCGCGTAAACTATTGGACTCGCAAGAACAAAAAGCTTGTTGAGCGTAAGATTGAGCTCGATAAATTCTGCAATTCATGCCGAGCCCATACATCTCACAAGGAAGCGAAAAAATAATAAAAACGCGTTTTCAGTAAAAAGCCCTCATCGGGGCTTTTGTTTTATGTGATATGCTAAACGGTATGAAAGCAGAGCATGATGGGTTACGGACCTGGGTTGAAATTGACACGAAGGCAATCCGTGCTAACTATCGGACTTTCAGAAAGATTATCCCCAAAAAAGTCCGTATGCTTGGTGTTGTGAAGTCTAATGCGTATGGTCACTCAATTGTTGAGTATTCGCGCGAGCTAGAAAAACTTGGAATTGATATGCTGGCTGTTGATTCGCTTGTGGAGGCGCTAGTAATCAGAAAAAGCGGAATCAAGACGCCAGTTCTCGTTCTCGGCTACACTCTACCAGAACTGTTTGCAAAAGCGCTCCGCAAAAATATTCACCTTACTATTTCAAGCATTGAAGGGCTAAAAACTTTTTTAAAAAATCCAAATGCAAATATAATCCCTATTCATCTCAAAGTAGATACCGGAATGCACAGGCAGGGGTTTTTATTGCATGAAATTGAAAAGGCTCTAGAAATAATTAAAAGCAATAAATTAAATGTCGCTGGCCTGTATACACATTTTGCATCTGCAAAAGATCTAAACGAACGATTATTTACAAAAGGACAAATTGCGGAATTTGAAATATGGCGCTCAGCGCTACGTTTAGCTGGGTTTACGCCAATGGTGCACGCCAGTGCGACTGGGGGGAGTTTGTATTTTAACGAGGCGCATTACGATATGGTTCGTATTGGCGCAGGACTTTATGGATTTTGGCCTGATGGTAAGATTTTTTCTACCAAGCCAGTACTCTCATGGAAAACAATTATTTCTGAAATAAAAGAAATACCGGCTGGTGCATGTGTTGGCTATGACTTTACTCATAAGGCTAAAAAAGCCACACGAATTGCAGTTTGCCCTATTGGGTATTGGCATGGATATCCGCGTACACTCTCAAATAATTCCGAGGTGCTCGTGCGAGGAATACGCGCAAAAGTTTTGGGGCGAGTGTCGATGGATATGATTGTCATTGATATTACAAATATTCCACATGTGAAAATTGGTGATGAGGCTGTTCTCATAGGACGATCTGGAAAGGAAGAAATCAGCGCTAATGAAATCGCTGAGAGGGCGGGCACCTCTGCCTACGAAATACTCACCCGCCTGAATCCTCTAATGAAGCGAATATATAAGTAATTCCATTTTTGCGAGGCTTTTGGTATACTCCGATTTGTAAGACAGAAACGAAAGGGCCTATATCAAAATCCGATATAGACCCAGCACTCGCTCGGAACAAAAGAATATGGTAATATTCTTTTGTTCCTCACTCATTTGGGCCTATAGTTCAGTGGTAGAATATCGCACTCCAAACGCGCAGACCGAGGTTCGAGTCCTCGTGGGCCCGCCAAGACAATGCCAGATACTTTCAGTATCTGGCATTGTTGTCATTGCTAGGCACACGAGGACTCGAAAGGCGGAGGTGGGCCCACCACATTATTTAAGAAAATTCTTTACCTCTCTAAGAATTTTCTCTTGTTCGTCTGGGTGAAACCATATAATGTTTTTGTTTCTCTTAAACCAAACCAGCTGGCGTTTTGAGTATTGTCGAATTGCGATTTCTAAATCACGCAGCATTTCGATTTTTGTAATTTTGTTTTGTAGAAATTGTGCGAGAAATCGATACTCAAGCCCGAGTGACTCCATGCGTTTCCAAGAGAGTCCTTGTTCGTGTAAGTTCTTAGCTTCAGCAACCATTCCGCAACGCATGCGAGCGAGCAACCGCGCTTGGATTCGTTCAGCAAGTTTTTCTTTTGGTAGAGTTAATCCGATATAGAGGGTATTGTAACGCTCCCTTGGTAGCGTACTCTTTGGCACTCTACCAAGAGTAGTTGCAATTTCAATCGCACGAATTAGTCTACGTGAATTTTTAGAGTCTATATTTCCCGCGCGGACAGGGTCGAGTTTTTGTATTTTTTTATAAAGTTCCTCAGCCGAAAGTTTTTCAAGTTCTTTGCGTAGTTTTGCGTTGGGTTGCACGGGAGGGAAGGATATTGTTGTGAGTACTGTGTCAACATAGAACCCTGTCCCCCCGCAAACAATCGGTACCTTGCCACGTTTTAAAATATCGCGAATTGCGCGCGTGGCGAGTCTTTCGTACTGTACTACAGACATTTTGCGCTTAGGACTTGCCACGTCAAGCATATGATGGGTAACACCTCGCATTTCACTTCTAGTTACTTTTCCTGTTCCAATATTTAACCCAACATATGTTTGTCGTGAGTCGGCCGAAACAACCTCGCCATTTACCAGGCGCGCAATTTGGACTGCAAGCGCGGTTTTTCCTGAGGCAGTTGGACCGGCAACAGCGATTATTTTTGGTTTATTATCCATTTTGGCATCATACATTTCTATCTGTTGTTGGTAAAGCTCCACGTCCTTTCATTTTCCCTTTTGCTTTGCTAGTATAGTGACATTGCCGGGATGGCGGAATTGGTAGACGCACACGACTCAAAATCGTGCGGGGTAACCCATGAGAGTTCGATTCTCTCTCTCGGCACATTTTACTTTGGTAATAAAAGTTTGTCTTGTATAATATAAATATGACAAAACTTCGGGTTGGTGTTATGCGCGGTGGACTTGGGCCAGAATACCACGTCTCACTTAGGACTGGCGGGAATGTTCTTGCTGCGCTCGTAGGCGATAAGTATGAAGCGCACGATATCCTCATTACCAATGCAGGGGAATGGCATATTGATGGCGTGCCAACAGCACCATCAAAACTTTCTCAACATGTTGATGTTGTTTTTAACGCGCTCCATGGTGAGTTTGGAGAAGATGGAAAGGTGCAAAAAATTCTTGAAATTTTTAACATACCATACACTGGCTCTACGGTGCTCCCATCGGCTATTGGC
>JBARNW010000025.1:0-6612 GCA_049641785.1 Minisyncoccia bacterium
GTACCAAACTCTGGGTCTACTTCATCGTCACCAATAACAATTAGAGACAAGATATTTTCTGGATGCTGCACCTCAATAGTCTGTCTAATATATTTTTTATAGCGCTCGTCGTTTGGGTTTACCGCAATAGCAACATCACCAAAAATAGTTTCAGGGCGCACAGTGGCAACGACGAACGGCCCGTACTTTATGTAATACAGCTTGTCAGCTTTCTCAACATTTTCTGTCTCAACATCAGAGAGGGAAGTCTGGTGTTTTGTGCACCAGTTCACGGTACGGTAGCCACGATAGACCAAGCCGTCTCGGTAGAGCTTGCGAAATGTTTCCTGGACTTCAGATACAACGCTTGCATCAAGCGTAAACTTTTCACGCGACCAGTCGCACGATGCGCCTAGAGCCTTCACATCTGCCTCCATATGTTTTTTACTCTCAAGCGTAAATGCCATAATTTCATCGTAGAGCTCCTTGCGGTCCATTTTGAAACGCGAGCGCCCTTCTTTTTCAAGCTTCTTTTCGTACACTACTTGTGTTTCAAAACCCGCATGATCTGCTCCTGGTACCCAGAGAGCTTTTTTGCCCTGCATGCGTTGGTAACGCGTCATAATGTCCTCGAGCGCGATGGTAAGCGCGTGCCCAGCGTGCAAGCGACCATTCGCATTTGGTGGTGGCATAATGATAGTGAAAGGCTCTTTGTGCCTTTCTGGTAGGTTATCCGGATTAAAAAAACCGCTCTCTTCCCAGAGTTTATATATGCGAGACTCGGTATTTGCCGGCTCGTAGGGTTTGGTCAGTTTTTCTGGAATAGTTGTCATTGTTGGCTTATTAGCGACGTAAGGCGAGTGAAATGAAAAGTATCCTTTATCATTTCCGAGCCGAGGAGCTAATATGGGGTTCTGCGGTATCTTCCGTAGAGACCCATATTTTATCATACTTATTTCCTTTTTCGTAGCTCTGCAAGTGTTGGTCTGGAATTTTGAGAGAGGCGGAGGTGGCCTTCGGCGATGATTTTCTTTGCGACTTTGCTTGAGCGTAAAAGTCCCGCTACGCCAATCATGAGGCCGTTGTCTGTGGAAAGTTTTTGGTCAGGTAGGAAAAGTGTGACACCAGGGAGCTCGCGGCGAACAGAATTGATGAAAGCGGCACGAATCTTCTTGTTGGCGCTTACCCCGCCGCCTAATATAATTTCATATACGTTGTGTTTCTTTGCTGCTGCAAGTGTTTTTGCAACGAGGACTTCGGTGACAGAATCCTCAAAATCCTTAGCGATGAGAGCCTTCATTTCAGGAGTAAGGGATGGAATTTTTTTGATTGCATAGAGCACAGAAGTTTTGAGTCCTGAAAATGAAAAATCAAAGTTTTTAGAGGAGAGCATTGGGCGGGGGAGTGGCTCGGCAAGTTTCTTTCCATGGGGTGCAGTCTCTGCAATTTTAGAAATTTCTGGTCCACCAGGGTAGGCGAGACCGAGCATGCGCGCAACTTTGTCGAAGGCCTCTCCAACTGCATCGTCGCGTGTTTGCCCTAGGACTTCGTAGGTTCCTGCGCGCGCCATGAGTACAAGCTCGGTATGCCCACCAGAAATGAGGAGCGCGAGAGCAGGGTAGTGGAGCGATGTAAGCACAAAATTTTGCTTGCCGTCTGTCGTAGCCTTGTGTGCAAGTAGCGAGGCGACGATATGTCCCTCCATGTGATTCACCGGGATGACCGGGATGTCCCACAGTGCGCCAAGTGCCTCGGCAGTGTTGATGCCGACCCAAAGCGCGGGCTCGAGTCCAGGACCAGAAGTCACCGCAATAGCATCAATGTCAGGTATACTGATGTCCAGAAGCGCTGTTTTAAATACCTCAAAAAGCTCTGGCTCCTTGTGAAAAATCTTTTCCAATTCCTCCTTTTCCTTTGCGTGAAGAATGCGCACGCTTTGATGTGGTCGCAAAAGGTCTGCTTCGCTGAGCGCCTTAATGATGAGCGGCATCATGTTTTGTGCGTGCTCACGTCGTGCGAGGGCTGGGAACACACCACCGTATTCGGCGTGAATGTTTGCCTGCGATATAAGCACATCAGCAAGAACCTTTATTTGAGCACGCGGAGAAATAGCACCAAGCGCACCAGTTGTTTCTAGAATTGCAATTCCTGTTTCGTCACAGCTGGTTTCAATAGCGAGAATTCTCATATGGGGACTATACCAGAAAGCAAATAGACTGTCTAAATTTTGTCTTTATACAATTTTAGGAATGTAGGGAATTGCGAATGTAGAGGCGCGGGGAGGTTGTTCAAAGTAAACCAACCTATGTCGTCAAACTTATGTGGCTCTCCGTTTTTAACTTTATCTCTATCAACGTGAACTAAAAAATCTAACGCAATCCAATGAGTTCTCCTTCCAGCGTGTTCACGATGGACATCTCGATATCCCAGTGTTTGGTATTCCAAAACGTCAGTGCAGTATTCTTCCAGAACCTCCTTTTTTAAAGTACCCTCTACTGTGTCACTAAATTCCAATGCTCCGCTCCCATGATCCCATCGCCCATGTTCGTCGCGGCAGTTTGCAGAGCGTTTACTAAAAAGAAAATTGCCATTACCATCGTGACATAAAAAGGTTACGGCGATCCCAATATGATCTTCTCCTTTCTTCATATTACTTTAAGTCGTTTATCATGCTATTTGTCTCTAGGGCCTTTGTGTTTAGTTGGTTTGAAACCGCGTTTGCCGCGTCAATATCTGCACGCAGGCGGTCGTATTGCGTTGTTGGTGTAACGTCTTGAGTATTTGTCGGTTGAGACTCAATCGCCGTGGTGCTTGATGTAAAATACATTTTCATAAAAAGAAAAAGCATTCCCGCTGTTCCAAACAGTATCAAAAGTATTCCTATATATCCAGATTGAGTCGCTGTTCTTTTCATAGAATATTACTTTTCTTGATCATCATAGTATCGAAGTGTCTTTGTGCTGTAATATAATATAATGAGGTAAATGACAGCAATCAGTTGTCGAAAGAAAAATACTGGATCCGAAAAATCTTCATATCGAATGAATGCGCTAATCGCAAAGTATTCGAAGATGAGAAACATGAATGAAGACACAAGCACATCTGTGAACATAACACCTCTTTTTTGTGGGCTAGTGAGTCCAGCAAGTATAGTAAATCCAACCACTCCAAAAAGCCCTATAAAAAGATAAAAGTTTCGAAGCTCGCTATCGATAAGCGCTGCGATCATTATTACAAATGCCGCAAAAAAGAGTTGCTTCCTGATTAAATTACCATAGTAGTGTGGGTGGCGCGTTTCTGGCGACGATTGCATGTTGTCTTTTTCCATACGATCATTATACAGCGAATGCAATAAAAAAACACCCAGCCTCCCTTGAGGGAGGCTGGGTGTTTTTTTATTGCGTTGTTTTACGCGGTTAGTTGGTCGAACCTTCGGTTTGTGTCTGCTCTGGTGCCTTAAAGACAGGCTTCAATTTCTTGAAGAAGTCCCAAACCATAATTAGAGCAGCTATTCCAAACACTACGTCACCAGGGACTCGCATCCACTGCCATAGTAATGTGGTGTTGTAGAACTCCATACTACGCGCAAATGCATATCCATGCTCGTATACTGCAGCAAGCTGAGGGAAGCCGATTGGAAGGAAGTTGAGAACCATCCAGAGTACAAGGCCGAGGTTGTATAACCAGAACGCCCAATACCCAGTCTTTTCATCGAAAGGAGTATGGTCTCCTGCAGCATAACGTAGACAGTAGTAGATGAGACCAAGAGCAAGCAACCCAAAGGCTCCAAAGAGCGCGAGGTGAGCATGGTTGAGCGTTAGGAATGTTCCGTGCTCATAGTAGTTGACGAGGGGAGCATTGATAAGACCGCCACCAAACACGCCAGCGCCTACGAAGTTCCAGAAGGCCGCACCGATAATAAACAGGTAAGCAAGGTTGTACTTGAATGTGCCACCCGTGCCTTGAATAAGGCGATACTGCTGAATAGACTCAATAACCAAGAGAACAAGAGGGATGACCTCGATAAACGAGAACATGCTTCCGATAGGAATCCACATAGAGCCAGCACCAACCCAGTAGAGGTGATGCCCAGTACCGAGAACTCCACCCAAGAAGATGAGGATAAGCTCAAAGTATACTGCTCGTTCTGCAAGCGTACGAGAAACCAATCCAGTCTCCATAAGTAGGTACGCGCTCACCGCTACTGTAAAGAACTCAAATGACTGCTCTACCCACAAATGCACAACCCACCATCTCCAAAAGTCTGTAATAGAGAATGAACTTGCGATTCCAGTGAGCGGAATCATTCCTGCTGCGTACAAGAGAGCGATGTTGAGTGTTGCTGCCCACAAGAGGTGTTCAAGGTAAATATTACCAGTAACAAACTCCTTGACAGCCTTCATAGCAAGTCCTTTTTCTGGCCACAATGCGCGGAAAACTAGAATGCTCCACGACACGAGTCCAATAAAGAAGCCCATCTGCCAGAAGCGACCAAGCTCAATATACGACAACCCCTGGTTACCAAACCAGAACCAGTTCTTGTCGATTACATTGATGTTGCCCAAGTAGTTACCGATAAGACCTCCGGCGACAACAAAGAGTGTTACCCAGAACAATAGGTCAACGAGGAACCCTTGCCCCTTTGCTTCTCTCTTGCTCATTACGGGTGCAAGGAAGAGCGCCGCGCCGATCCATGATAGGCCTATCCAAACGATAGGAGTTTGAATGTGCAACGATCTAAGGAAGTTAAATGGCAAGTATTCGCCGATATTAAATCCGTAGAAGCTGGCACGCTCTGAGTAGTAGTGCGCCATGAGTACGCCGACGGCAAGCTGAGTAAGGAATACTGCGCCAACAACGATGAAATATTTACCAACTTTACGCTGGCTCGGTGTTAGTGGGCGGAAATCGATCATCTTGTACTCTCTAGGGGAGGTGTCGCGATGATTGAGCCAGTGTTCGTAGATGAAAATCACAGCTCCGAAGAGGAGGAATGTGAATGTGTAGCTGATCCACGTCCAGTTGAACGCGCTTGTTGTTGGCGCGTTGCCAACGAGAGGTTCATGTGGCCAATTTTGTGTCCATGAAGCAGAACCATCTGGGCGTAGAGCAACTGTTGTAATTGATGAATAAATCAAGAAGTTCGCGGTCTCCAACGCTGTTTCGTTATTAAGAGCGCGTGCTCTTGACCATCCAATCTCAGGATTGTCAGTAAGCAGGAATGTAACGATATCCTGTCTGATAGTTTTAACAGCATCAGCAACAGGGGCGGGGAGTACCACCTCGCTCTTTGTAAGGTCAATGCCTTTGAGCATTCTTCGCATTTCTCGCTTTACTGATTCTTGGTTATCTTCAGAGATTGCGGAAAATGACTGCCCGTAACGAGACATCGCGATATTCTCATCAGTCCTTAGGCCGAGTTGCTTCAAGTACTCAGCTGTATAGTCGATACCAAAGTATGACCCCATTCCATAGAGACTGCCGTAGTCCATGAGGCCAGCTTTTTGGAAGCCACCCTTTCCGGCTACAATATCCTCTCCTGTTATGAGAGTCTCACCAAGCTCAGTGAGAAACTTATCAGGTTGCGGAGGCACTGTACTGTATGTAACCTTTGCCGCCCATCCGAGAATAGCGAATGAGACTACCGCAACACCAAGCAATATCCATTTAAGGACATTACTAACACTATCCTTCTCGTAATTTTGACTATCCATTTTATAAAATATATTTTGCTAATAAATTATTAATACGCACATACTAAAACTTCTCGCACTACTCGCAATACTTTAGTTTAAAATATCGTGAATAGTGCGGGCAGCTCAAAAGCTATATATCATTATAAAGTATCCACAAATATATAACAACCTGCTAACCTTTTTGTTTTTATTGTTTAAATAGTTGCAAATGGTACTATTTTGATAGTTTTGAACCCATTTCATTAATGTTAATATAATTTATATGAAGATAATAATTTGCACAGAAAATAAGGCTAAAATTCAGGCCACTGAAGGGGTTATTCGGCATGTCTTTTCAGACTTTGAGTTAATTAGTGAAAAATTTCCTTCAGATATACCCGAACAACCACTATCAGAGGAAGAAGGAATAAAGGGTGCAATCAATCGCGCGACTAATGCCAAGTCAAAATACCCAAATGCAGATTACTATGTTGGAATGGAGGGGTATGTTGATACAAATGAGTACGGGATGTTTTTGGCGGGCATTGTTGCTATTGTAGACAAGAGTGGCAAAATAGGGATTGGTTCAAGCGCGAAAATGTTACTGCCAGCTTTTATACAAAAGAAAATTGAAGAAGGTTACGAGCTTGGCCCGCTCATAAAAGATTTAATGAACGATACTGCTGGCGATATTAGGCAGTATGATGGCACTAACGGTATTTTGTCAAAAGGATTGTACAACAGAGTCGATGAATTTAAGAATGCGACGGAGTGCGCTTTTGCACGGTTCCAATCACCAGAATTTTTTGGATAGGATTAGCAGGTAGAACACTTGTTAACATTGCAGCAATAGAGTTTACACTTTAGTGTTTAAAGTATGAACTCATACGACCTGCAATATATGAACCTAAGGGAGACTAAATTACAAGAGATTATCAAGAAAACGAAGACAGTTACT
>JBARNW010000026.1:0-12040 GCA_049641785.1 Minisyncoccia bacterium
CTACCAAAAGAGGCACCGTGGCTTAGGAATGGAGGGAAGAACCCCTATTCAAAAGCTAGAAGAGTGCGCGAGTGTAAACTTGACGCTGCAATGCTACATGTTTTGACAAGTTTGAATGGAGCAAGGGTAAAAGCTAGAGATACAAAAAGAGCAGCAGACATAAAACAGTTGGCGACTGCTATACGTCTATATTACGATGATAATGGTAGTTATCCATCGAACGCAGGATGTAAAAACGGCTGGTGCTGTTTAGGACACGGTGATGCGGGCACTTGCTGGCATTCCACAGATATCTATAATGGCAGGACTGCACTAGATAATTCTTTGTCACCCAAATACATATCAAAAATATCAGATGACCCGTTAAACAAGGTTTCATATTATGGTGACTCTTACATGTACAGGACCGGAACTGATGCGAGTGGTGTGCATTTTGGACTACATTGGGGAGTAGAAAGTAGTAATCCAACTTCTCAAACTTGTGCTGGTGGTAGATTCGGCGTGTGGCCTCCAGGGATGGGTATCGGATTTGACTATTGGTGCGAGCTCGAATTGATGAGATAATTAGTGTGTCGTTCGCGTGAAGCTGACATAGTGCTAGAAATGAAACTTATATTGGGTGTCTTAAAATTATCTGTTACTCAGCATTGTTGATGATATTTGTTATTATGTGAAATATGGAACAAGTCGACTATAAAACCTTTTTCAAAGGCAAGAGGATTACTATGCTTGGCTTGGGTCTTTTGGGTCGTGGTGTCAATGTTGCAAAGTTTTTAGCGGATCTTGGCGCGGAGCTCACGATCACGGACTTGAAGACCGCTGAGATTCTTGCGCCTTCCTTGAAGCAGCTTGCGAAGTATAAAAACATTCGCTATGTATTGGGCGAGCATAAGCTCGAAGATTTCAAAAATTGTGACATGGTCATCAAGTCGGCAGGTGTCCCACTAGATTCGCCTTATATTGCTGAGGCGAAGAAAAATAAAATCCCTGTGGAAATGGACGCGTCGCTCTTTGCGAAATTTACGCCTGCGACAATTGTTGGAGTAACAGGAACGAGGGGCAAGTCTACTGTCACACACCTCCTTGAACACATTCTCACTAGCGCATATCCAAAACACGTGTTTGTCGGCGGTAATGTGCGTGGTATGGCAACACTTCCGCTTCTTAAAAAAACAAAGATAGGCGACATTGTAATTCTTGAATTGGACTCATGGCAGTTGCAAGGTTTTGGCGATGCAAAACTTTCTCCACATGTTTCGGTGTTTACAAATTTTCTTAACGACCACTTGAACTACTACAAGGGTGATATGCAGAAATATTTTGAAGACAAGGCAAATATTTTTAAATATCAAAATGATGACGAGGTGCTGGTGCTCGGAGAGCAAGCAGTAAAGGAAATTAAAGCACGTTTTAAAGGCACGATTAAAAGCGATGTGTTGGTGGCAATGAAAAGTATCGTGCCGAAGGCGTGGAAGATTAAAATCCCTGGCGAGCACAATCGCGCAAATATTGCATGTGCCATCCTCGTGTGCCAAGAGCTTGATGTTCCCGCAAAAGCTATCAAGGACGGGGTAGAAAGTTTCCTTGGCGTACCAGGGCGCTTAGAGCTTGTGCGCAATGTAAGAGGAGTGAAATATGTGAATGACACCACCGCAACGACTCCCGACGGCAACCGTGCCGCCCTTGAAGCACTTTCAGATAAAAAGAAAAAGAATATCGTACTTATTGCAGGAGGAGCGGATAAAAATTTGGATTACTCTGACATGGCAAAGCTTGTGCACAAAACCGTAAAAGGTCTTGTGCTTATCGAAGGAGCGGCCACCGAAAAGCTACTCTCGTTAATCCCCAAGAGAACTTCATACCCTGTTTACATTGTAGGCAATATGAGGAACGCCGTTGAGGCGTCGCGCGACTTTGCGCAGAAAGGGGATACAGTACTCCTGTCTCCTGGAGCAGCAAGTTTCGGTGTATTTAAAAACGAATTTGATCGTGGAGATCAATTTATAAAATTAGTAAAGAAGATCACATAGCAGACCGAGTCATTTTTTGCTATTATAGTTTTCAATATGAAAGCAGTTATTTTCGCCGCTGGAGAAGGGAAACGGTTGCACCCGCTTACACTAGAACGTCCCAAGCCGTTGGTCGAGGTTCTAGGGAAACCACTCATTCACCATATCTGGGATGTTCTCCCAAGTGTCGTTAATGAAGTTATTGTGGTTGTTGGTTATAGGCGGGAAATGATACGTGATTTTCTCGGGGATGAGTTTCTAGGAAAGCGAGTAACATATGTTGAGCAAAATGAGCCACTTGGTACAGCTCACGCTCTCAAGCTCTGCAAAACACACCTTGAAAACGAAGACAAGTTTTTACTAATGTATGCTGACGACCTTCATGGCAAAGAAGGCATAGCGCGTTGTGTAGAGCACGATATGGCGCTTCTTGTGCATTTTGTTGACGACCCTCGCCGTTTTGGCGTGGTTGTGACAAACGATGACGGAACAATAAAAAACATAGAGGAGAAGCCCGAACACCCAAAGTCAAATCTTGCTGTAACTGGTGTGTACACATTAACTCCAAAGATTTTTGAATACGATGCTTTGCATACAAAAAATGGCGAATTTTATCTAACCGACATGATCGAAGAATATATCAAACATAATCCGATGCAAGTGATCGAAAGCGATTTTTGGGTTTCTATTGCGTATCCGCATGATATAGATAATGCAGAAAAGATTTTACAAGGGTTACCACGTGCGGAAAATTAATTTCAATTTGGATGAATGAAATTTTTTTAAAAAATATTCACTCCGTGCATTTCATTGGGGTTGGAGGAATCGGTGTTTCAGCAGTGGCTCGACTGATGCTTTTGCGTGGCGTCACTGTTTCAGGTTCAGACCGTGACCATTCGATTATTACTGAAAAACTTGAATCTGAGGGTGCGCAAATTTTTATTGGGCATGATTCAAAGCATGTGTCTGACAGTTGTGACCTTGTGGTATATTCTCCAGCGGTAGCAAACGATAATCCAGAACTCGTGATTGCGCGAGAGAGAGGAGTACAAACACTTTCATACCCTGAGGCGCTAGGAATGATATCGCGTGGTATGCGCACAATAGCAGTGTCTGGAACACATGGCAAAACAACAACTACGGCGATGATTGCTGGTGTTCTTGTGGGTGCCCACAAGAACCCAACTGTTATTGTAGGAAGCCTTCTCAAGTCAGGTACCAATTTTATCGCAGGGTCTAGTGATCTTTTTATTGTTGAGGCGTGCGAATACAAGAGGTCTTTTTTACAATTGTCGCCAGAAATTTTAGTGATTACCAATATAGACAATGACCATTTGGATTATTACGGGAACATAGAAGGTGTGCAAAAAGCTTTTGCAGAGTTTGTAGAAAAAGTGCCTGCGAGCGGTGTTATAGTCTGTGACCCAAATGATAAGTTTGTAGCGCCCGCCCTCAAAAGTGCAGTTGCACGAATCGTTGATTATACAGAAGAAACCCTCCTTAAGGAACTTATCGTTTCAGGTGAGCATAACAAAAAGAACGCAAAAGCAGCACTTGCCGTCACGCGTATTCTTGGTGTGAACGAAGGTGAAGCGTGCGCGCTCCTCGCAGGGTTTCAAGGTACATGGCGACGCATGGAATACAAGGGTAAAATAAACAAAGGAGCTTTGGTGTATGATGACTATGCACATCACCCGACAGAAATAAAAGCTACCCTTCAGGGGTTTCGCGCAAAGTATCCCAATGGTCGCATTCGTGTCATCTTTCAGCCACACCTATATTCACGCACAAAACTTTTACTCAATGATTTTGCTCAGAGTTTTACAGATGCCGACGAGGTGATAGTTGCTCCAATTTATGCAGCACGAGAAGAAAACGACCCAGAAATAAGCGCAGAAATCCTTGCACAGCATATCATTGATGAACAAAAAGTTTTAGGATTCCGTACGTGGGCAATGCTTGATTTTGCAACAATCGAAAATTATCTCCGCGATACACAAGCTCCAAACGACATTATCATAACAATGGGTGCAGGAGATATTTACAAAGTGGGGGATTTGCTCCTGACCCATGAGTAAGTATTTCTTTGTGTATCTAAGTTTTCTCTGTTTTTCTACTGACTACCTTTATGGTACTATAGTACCATAAAGGTAGTCAGTGGGGAGGGGTGTATAGAGTAGTTCAGAATTATTGGAATTATAGTCTTTGTGCTATACTTTATTTTTAGAAGCCTCTGTCACCGTAAAGATTGGTCGGTGATTTTTGTACAAATCGGAAGGAGTGGGAAAATGAGAAAATTTAGAATGTGGTATGGATTAGCGATAATCTGGGTTACAAGGTATGTAAAAATGGTTGTTCGGAAAATCGGTGAATCAATGAAGACATACGGGCGGAAGCTTGAGCACATGGGCGACGACGTCACTCCGCGTTGGAGCAGGGAACTTTTTTACAAATGTTATCATGCTGATGCAGAGATTCATCTTGGTTCAAAAGTTATTGTCGGGCGCGTTGATTCAATTTATCAAGAGTATTCAGGCAAGGATAGCTTGCTCGTGGTGAAGCTCAAAGAGAGAGCAAAAAGAGTTGGTATTCCGCCAGTAACAGAATTGTTGGAAGACTGTGAGTTTAAATTGATTGGCTACGGTCCGCCAGTGGTTATCAAAGAGGATGGTTGTAATTGTGTGTGGACTGGTCATAAAAACGGATATCTTGCAATATTTTTTCGCTAATCTGCCGGGCGTTTCGCGCCCGGCTTTCTTTTTTCTTGCATTTTGATAGTGTAGACCAATGGTAACACCCCATTATTTTGAAGAAGCTGCCGAAGAGGCGCGCAAGTCACTCTGCACGCGTTCGCATTGCGGAGCAGTGATTGTTGATGGAGAAGGGGTGATTGTTGGCAGAGGGTACAATGCTCCTCCACAAGACGATATTTCCATAAGGAGGTGTAACCGCAAACATGAACTCGATGCGACATTTAAGTCGGACAAAACGTGTTGTGTACACGCAGAACAGCGCGCAATAATGGAAGCGCTCAAAAATAATTCAAAGAGACTAGACGGCGCAACTCTTTATTTTATTCGCCTGGATGATAACGGTGAAATGAAATATTCAGGTAAGCCATACTGTACAATTTGCAGTAAAATGTCTCTCGATGTTGGTATAAAATATTTCGCTCTGTATCACAAGGGGGGAATTGGCGTTTATGGCACAAAAGAATACAATGAGTTATCTTTCGCTTACAAAGAGTAATCTATGAAAAATCCAACACTATATGTAGTCGGTACGCCAATAGGGAACCTCGAGGATGTTACATTGCGCGCATTACGCGTGCTTAAGGAAGTTGATTTGATTTTGTGCGAGGATACACGCGTCACAAAACGCCTTTTATCAAAATATGAAATTGAAACGCCAACGATGAGCTACCACGCGCAGTCCAAGCTCGCAAAGGTTGATAAAATTTTGGCGCTTCTTGAAGAAGGGAAAAACCTTGCGCTTGTGTCGGATGCTGGGACACCATGCATTTCAGACCCAGGGATGCTCTTGGTTTCGCAAGTTATTGAACGCTTGCCACTTGTGAAAATCGTGCCAATCCCTGGACCTTCTGCTCTCGTGACCGCACTTTCGGCTACAGGCATTTCTGTCGCAGAGTTTACATTTCTTGGGTTTCTTCCACACAAGAAAGGGAGGGAAACTCTTTTCAAAGAAATCGCATCCTCCTCGCGAGTTATGGCTTTTTATGAATCTCCCCATCGTGTAGAAAAATCACTTGAGTCACTCGAGAAATTTTGTGGCGCAGAGCGCGGGGTAATCGTAGCTCGCGAACTAACGAAAATTTATGAGGAATTTGTGCGGGGCACGGTATCTGAAGTCCGCACGCATTTTGCTGAAAACCCTGACCGCGTTCGTGGAGAATTTGTAGTTATTGTCTCGCCAAAAGGGCGGTTGATTGAGGATGAGGAATAAGGTAAACTGGTTACATTATGACAAAATACACTGCTATAATTTTTCTTGGAATCCTTGTCGTTGTTGTGGCAATTGGCGGTTTCCCTGCGTGGGCACGAACATCGCTCCTTGTTATAAGTGGCGTAAGTATCTCTGTGCTCGCATACCTATCATCTGTTGTATATTGCAGCAATTGCAAAAAGCTTATTGAAGATGCCGAGCAAGCGCTCCCGTATGCCACAACAGACGACAAGTCAAACACTCCTTCGACACAATGAGGCGTACACACAAGCATTTCGCAATATGGGGAACGATTGCTGTCGGGTTATTAACCTTTTTTTATTTTTTTATTCCAGCGTTTTTTTCAGTAGGGTACAATGTAGATGACGCAAAGGCTAGCGTAGTAAAAGCAGACACAGTAACAATCAAGGACGATATTTTAATTGCGAATTCTGTAGAGCCAGAATTTGTCGTGACACATGTCAAAACTCCAGACGCAGTAAAGGCTATATATATGACAGCGTGTGTTGCTACAATGCCGTCATTTCGTGAAAAGCTAGCGCATATCGCAGACACTACAGAGGTAAACAGCATCATTATCGATGTAAAGGATTTTAGTGGCACTATCGCATTCTCAGCGGTAGACCCCTTACTCAAGGATAATACTGGTCCTGGGTGTCGCACAAAAGACCTTCGCGAGTTCATCGCCGAGCTTCATGAAAAAGGAATCTATGCTATTGCGCGAATAACTGTTTTTCAAGACCCGTATTATACAAAGCTTCACCCAGAGCTTGCCGTCAAGCGCGCGAGCGATGGCGGTGTATGGAAGGACAGAAAAGGTCTGAGCTTTATTGATGTAAGCGCAAAGCCGTATTGGGACTACATCGTTGCGCTTGGCAAGGAGTCGTATGCTATGGGCTTCGATGAGCTCAATTTTGATTATGTGCGGTTCCCTTCCGATGGGAATATGAAAGACATAAGTTTTACGTGGGGTAAGGGTATGAGTAAAGCTGAAGCACTTGAACACTTTTTTATGTACCTACACAGCGCGTTCAAGGATACAGGTGTGAAAACATCAGCCGATCTTTTTGGTATGACAACCACAAATACTGATGATCTGAATATCGGGCAGGTCCTCGAACGCACGATGCCGTATTTTGATTACGTTGCACCGATGGTGTACCCGTCGCATTACCCACCAAATTTTAACGGTTGGAAAAATCCAAACGATTACCCATACGAGCTAATAAAATTTGTGATGAAAAGTGGTGCAGATCGCGCTGTTGCAACTACCACGACTGTGGCTCATTTTGGCGGTGAACGTGTTGGCACATCTACTCCAGCTATTTATACAAAAGACGTATATGATCGCAATAAACTTCGTCCCTGGCTTCAAGATTTTGACTATGGTGGAGACTATGGTTCAGCGGAGGTTCGCGCCCAGATACAAGGGACTTATGACGCTGGGCTCAATTCGTGGTTTCTCTGGGACCCAAGAAATGTTTATACAAAAGATGCACTAAAGTGGGAGTAAAGAAAAAGAAGGAGTGGGTTTATATGATACAATTAGCCCGATGAAGATACAAAGAACAAAAAAAGAAATTATCATCTATCAAGCAAAATCAGGGGCTATTGCGCTTCGTGGGGATTTTGGCAAGGAAACCGTGTGGGCGACGCAGGCGCAAATCGCTGTGGCTTTTGATGTTGATGTACGAACAATCAACGAACATATCAAAAATATTTATAAAACAAAGGAATTGTTGGAATCTACAACTATCCGGAATCTCCGGATAGTTCAAAATGAGGGGAAGCGTGAGGTTGAGCGTGAGGTGAAGCACTACAACCTCGACATGATCCTGTCTGTTGGATATCGCGTGAATAGCAAAAAAGCGACAGCTTTCCGCCATTGGGCGACAAAAACTTTACGCGCGCATATTGTCGATGGCTATACAATCAACCGTACCCGTATAGCGAAAAATTACGATGCCTTTGCTCAGGCAGTTGCTGATGTGAAGGCGCTGCTTCCATTTGGAACAATGGCAAACACAAAGGACATTCTCGAACTCATCACGATGTTTGCGGATACATGGCTCTCACTCGATGCATATGACAAGGAAAATTTTGCTACGAAAGGTGCGACAAAAAAATCTGTCAAAATTACGGCTGGGATGTTTGCTGTCGCGCTTAGTTCGCTCAAAGGATCACTCATAGTAAAAGGCGAGGCGACCGACCTCTTTGCGACTGAGCGCGAAAAAGGAAGTCTCGCGGGAATCATCGGCAATGTGATGCAGGCGTTTGGCGGCAAGGACATTTACCCAACCGTTGAGGAAAAGGCGGCACATTTTTTGTATTTTATTATCAAAAACCATCCATTTCTCGACGGCAACAAGCGAAGCGGGGCGTACGCATTTGTGTGGTTCCTTGCGAAAGCAAAGATTCTTAATACTTCGCGCATTACGCCACCAGCGCTTACGGCAATCACACTTTTGGTAGCAGAGAGCAATCCTGCGCACAAAGACAAAATGGTTGGAATCATCCTCACAATGTTGGCCAGAAAATAGCAGGGGGTTTGCCCTCGTTCAGTTTTTCTTTTTAGTTGTTGCCTAGTATACTGTACCTAATGTATCTCTACGATAAAAATCGCATCACATATTTTGCGGAGACAGACCGCAGGAATAAGCGCATCCCGTTTGGGATTAAAGCAGATGACCGTACGCGACATATGTATATCATCGGAAAGACGGGCATGGGTAAGTCTACGCTCATCGAAAATATGGTCGTGCAGGATGTTCGCAATGGCGAAGGTTTTGCATTCATAGACCCACACGGCAAGTCGGCCGCACTTTTACTTGACTATATTCCAGATGAGCGAATCAAGGATGTCGTGTATTTTGCGCCATTCGATACGGATAATCCTATTTCATTCAACGTGATGGAGGATGTAGGCCCAGACAAACGCCACCTTGTAGCAAATGGGCTCATGAGCGCGTTTAAAAAGATTTGGGGGCCCGAGACGTGGTCTGCGCGTATGGAGTACATTCTCATGAATGCGCTCCTCGCTCTTCTTGAATACCCAGAGTCAACACTCCTTGGTGTAAGTAGAATGCTTACCGACAAAGTGTACAGGAAAAAAGTAGTTGATAACGTAAAGGATCCATCCGTAAAATCGTATTGGGTTGATGAATTTGCAAAGTACAGCGAGCAGTATGCAAAAGAGGCAGTTCCTGGTATTCAAAACAAACTCGGCCAGTTCACATCAAACCCGCTCATTAGAAATATCATCGGACAGCCACACTCGAGTTTTGATCTGCGCAAGATGATGGACGAGAGAAAGATTCTCATAGTGAATCTTTCAAAAGGTCAGCTTGGTGAAGGGAATGCAAACTTACTCGGAGGTATGATAATCACAAAGATCTACCTTGCAGCAATGTCACGCGCAGACCTAACAGAGTCTGAATTAAAAAGACTACCAAACTTTTATATGTATGTGGACGAGTTTCAGTCGTTCGCAAACGAATCATTTGCAGATATTTTGTCTGAGGCGCGCAAGTACAAACTTGCTCTCGTTGTCGCGCATCAGTATATCAAGCAGATGGATGAGAAGGTTGCTGATGCTGTCTTCGGCAACGTTGGCACACAAATAATGTTTCGCGTTGGCGCCCCCGACGCGGAAGTTCTTGAAAAAGAGTACGCGCCAGTTTTTACTGCTGAGGACATGGTGTCTCTTGGGTTCACACAGATTTATTTAAAGTTAATGATAGATGGAGTTGCGTCGCATCCATTTTCTGCAGTTACAATAGGTCCTATCGCGCCACCCAAAAAATCCCTACGCGAGGAAGTGCTCGCTTCTTCACGCGCCTCATACGGGCATCCACGAGAGAAAATAGAAAAGGCTATTGCAGATTGGTATACTGCTGGAAGTGAGGCTCCTCTATCCGAGCATGCGCCAAGTCCGCGCCCTGCCCGTGAGGTTGCCAGCCGTGTAGCAGAGCCGCGTCGAGAAAGTAGCCTAGCCTACGAGCGCCCTGTTGCTCGACCAACCCAGCCACTCCCAAAACAAGAGGAACCTCAGAAACAAAGTGTGCAAGCACCCCGCGCAGAAAAATTAGAAAAACCATTTGCTCAAGCATTCAAAAAGGCGCTGTTGCCAGAGCCAGAGAATTTTGTTGCGCTACCGAAACAATTTAAAAAAGAAATACCAAAAACTGTAAGCCAATCAACTCATACACAAGCCAAGCCGGCTACAGTAAATACAACTGTTCAGGCAAAAGGGAAGAGCCCCACAGCAGAAGGTCTAAGCGGTCTCAAAGCAGCTTTGGCAGATGTACTCGAAGAGGAGAAAAAGAAACCATCTCCAACGCCACCAGTGCAAGCTGTTGCCGCAGTGGCGCCTACACAACCAGTAGCTGCACAAAAAGAGCCTCAAGTCGTTCAAGAAAAAAAGGCAGAACAAAAAACTGTCGAGGAGGCCCTTACTGGAGCTGCCTTCCTTACTGGACTCAGTTCTGTTCCAGACGTAGAAGATGCCCCACCACCAGAGAAAAGCGTTCTACAGAAAGTAAAAGAAGTGCCCGAGGACATACTAATGGCGATACTCCGCGGAGACGACTAGTATGAGAATTACAGCAATAATTTTTCTTTTTTGTGTTCCATCTTTTGCGTCAGCGCAGGTCTTGATCAATGAGATCCAAATATCACCGATAGGAGAGAGATTTATAGAGCTGTATAATTCTGGCAACTCAAACATTGATTTGACTGGTTGGTATATTCAAAGGAAAACCGCCACAGGGAGCAGTTTTGGTTCATTGGTTACAAGCACTCAACTAAATGGCAAAACAATCAAGGCAAATAGTTATTTTTTAATTTCTCGCAGCCAGCTAGGAAGCCCTGATATGGTTATCGACAATCTAACCCTTACCGAAGCCAACACAGCTCGAATAAGAGATTCAAAAGGAGAAGATATTGACCAAATTGAATGGGCGACTATTGATGAAGGAAAGAGTTACCAAAGGATCTCGAGTAGTGAATGGACCATTGCTGTCCCTACGCCAGGGGTAATCAATGCAACAAGTGGCTCATCGCAAAACCAAAGCACAAACGTAGATATTATATTACCGTCAGTGGCAACATCTGTTGCCGCTTCTTTTCTTGTCGAACCGCAAATTTTTGCAGATGCAGGCGCATCAGTGCGAACAGTTTCATCAGGCGCGTCGATTGTGTTTACTGGTCGAGCATTTGGCCTCAAAAAAGAGCCGATAGAAAATGCTCGTATGATATGGTCTTTTGGTGATGGAGGTAGCGCAGAGGGGATGAGTGTCGCGCATACATATTATTATCCTGGCGATTATGTCGCTGTTCTTGATGTAGCATCCGGGTATTATTCTGCATCGGATCGCGCTACTGTACGCGTGTCTGCTCCATTGATTGTGCTTAGTGTTGGTGGTAATCAAGCCCGCTCCTTTGTCGCTCTCGAAAATAGTGGCGTAGATGAGATGGATCTTTCGGATTGGCAGGTCGCAAGCAACGGCAAAAATTTTATATTCCCTAAAAACACCATTCTTTCTTCACGCAAGACGCTCACTCTCGCATCAGAAGTGACAGGGCTTGTGACACCAGCAGGGAGTATAGCAGAGCTTCGCTTCCCAAACGGCTCTCGTGTTTCAGTAAAAAGTGTAGAGAAGAAAGAATTGGCTAGCTCTGAAACACTGCCTCGAAAAGTAAAAGAAGAACCAAAAATAAAACCCACAACTCAAATTCAACCAGCACAAACGGCAACACTTAATCAAAAAGCTTCCATTTCAGATGCATTTTCTGATACGCAAACATCATTACCATCACAAAAAGGAGATGGTTTGTGGCCGTGGTATATCGGTGCAGCATTTCTTAGCGCCTTTGCTTTGCTCGGTATTCGCCTTACAAAAGGTGATGAAGAAAAGACCTCCATAACAGTCGAGGATTTTGAAATAATTGAAGAAGTAGAAGACAATGAGCCACACTAGAAAATACTAGTATTTTTGTTCCAAATGTGGCATAATTTTGTTTGGTTTTCTGAACATTCAACAAAAAGGGGATTGTAATGACTACGATAG
>JBARNW010000035.1:0-2384 GCA_049641785.1 Minisyncoccia bacterium
ATACATCTACAAGTAATCCAAATGCGATTATTTCATAATACATAGGCCACACAAAAGCGCCAATAAATGCCAAAATGGCAACGACCCACCATGGCAAATAAAAAATTGCACAGAAAAGAATTAAATCAAAAATGATACGTTTTTTCATTTGTAAAATGTTGCAATTTTAGCCCTTAATCTTTATTACCTCAACTAGGTTGATTTCTGTGATATTGAATGGTATACGAAAAAAAATACGCTTGAAAGGATTTGCTGGTTCTTCCTCAATAAAAGTAACTGCTCCCAGAATAAGATTTTCTTTTGTAACAACAGTATCGCCAATAACTACAGCGCTATCTTGCGGAACCATTGCTTCAAAGTTACCCATTCCACGTCCATAGGCTATCACGGGAAGGTGTTGCGCCCCAACGATAACAAGCTGCTCCTCGCCTGATGACGAATAAATTTTTATCTTTGCGGAAAAAGAGGTGGTCTCAATAATTTCTCCAATAACGCCAGAGCCTGCGTATACAACCAGATCTCCAACCTTTACTCCATTTTCAGTTCCAGTGTCAATAACAAGCGTGTCATACGGTGAGCGTCCTGGCCCAACGAGAACCTTTGCTACGACACGATTATCACCACTAGAACGCCCTAGTGCTTCTTCAAGTCTTGCCACCCTTTCAACAAGCAGGTTTCTATCAAGCACCTGCGCTGACATAATCGAGAGCGCCTCATTAAGTATGTCGTTCTCCTTCACAAGCGAGTCCTTTATTTTAAAATTAGTTACAAATAAATCCAATGTACCAGAGACAGAACTCCCAATCTCCCACATCACAATGGATACATTGTGCACACCCTGCGTAAGAGCTTTTCTAGCAGGAGAATATAATAGAAAAAAAATACTCACAGCTACAAAAACACTCAGAATAATATTTTTCCTATTGGGGAATACGCTAATCTGTTTACTGCGGTGGTATATCATTTTCGTGTTCGATGAGAACCTCTCTGAAATTGTCCATATCCTCGAGAATAATACCTGCTCCACGAGCCACAGCTGTTAATGGGTCGTTTGAAATATATACAGGGACATGAAGAGTCTGCGACAATAATTCGTCGAGTCCTCGAATAAGCGCACCTCCCCCAACGAGTATAATTCCACGGCTCATCACATCTGACAAGACTTCAGGTGGAGTCGTCTCAATAACTTCTTTTACTGCATCAACGAGGCCTGCAATAGACCCGCTCATTGCCTCTCGAATATCGGTATCAGTAACAACAACTTCACGCGGAAGCCCAGTCACAAGGTCGCGACCACGAACCACTGCCTCCATTGGGCTAGCGCATTTCTTTGCCGACCCGATAGCGATCTTTACACTCTCAGCAGTGCGCTCTCCAACAAGCACGCGAAATTCATCACGAATATAACTTATGATATCGTTGTTCAAACGATCCCCGGCGATGTGCAAGTTTTTAGACCTAACAATACCACCAAGAGAAATGACTGCGATGTCAGTGGTGCCACCGCCAATATCGATTATCATATTGCCTATAGGGTCTTTTACTGGGAGCTTGATTCCTATTGCTGCGGCCATTGGTTCCTCTACTATATGTACCTCACGCGCTCCTGCATTTTTTGCTGCATCATACACTGCGCGAATCTCTACAGTCGTAATCCCAGAAGGTACACCGATGACCACCCTTGGGCGCACTGTTTTTTTGCTAATTTTATTTGCTTTACTAATGAGATACGAGAGCATTTCTTCAGTAACCTCAAAGTTTGAAATAACACCATCAACAAGAGGGCGTATAGCGACCACGTGTCCGGGCGTACGGCCAAGCATTTGCTTCGCCTGCGTGCCAAGAGCCACCACCTGTCCTGTCTTTTGATTTACAGCAACAACAGACGGCTCGTTAATAACGATGCCGTGATCGCGCAGGTAGACAAGGGTATTTGCGGTCCCGAGGTCGATACCGATGTCATTAGAAAAAAGTTGGTAAAATTTATCAAACATAATAGTTATTTCGCTTTACACATTGCCATTAGCTCACCTTTGTCGATCATTGAAACTTCCCCAGTTGCGCGATTTTTTATTTCAAAACTTTCACTCGCGATGGTTTTTGAAGACACTACCACGCGAAGCGGGATACCGATCAAATCGCTCTCTGCAAACTTTTCACCGGCGCGTAAGTCGCGGTCATCCCAAAGCACTTCTATTCCTTTACTTGTGAGTTCATCATACAGCTTCTGTGACTCCTTGCGAACGATATCCTCTCCAGAACCTCCAAGCTCCACAAGATGTACGCTAAATGGTGAAATTGCGTCTGGCCATACGAGTCCTTTTTCGTCTCCTAGCACTTCTACCACAGTACCGAGAACACGACCAAGTCCAATACCATAACAC
>JBARNW010000036.1:0-2699 GCA_049641785.1 Minisyncoccia bacterium
ACGCCATCCAGTATTTCCGTGAACCCATCAGATCCTCTTAGTCCGATTGTCACTTGTGTTTCTGTCTCTGTATTGTCTGAGTTTATAACAGTAACAAACTTTTTGTTGTCCTTTGTGATAATGGCTCGTGTTGGAACAATGAGTGCACCAGTGCGTGACGCTGTGGCGATATCTATATTTGCCGTCATACCAGACTTGATGCGAATATCATTTTTTTCAAAAATGAATGTTACTTTATAGGTAGGCACGTTATCTATAATCGTTTCTGCCGGGTTGATCGTAATAACATGACCATCGAAAAATGTGTCTGACCCATATGCATCGAGTGTTATACGCGCTTTATTTCCAATCATTACCTTTGCAATGTCGGCTTCTGGAATATTCGCATCTATTTCAAATGAGCTATCGGAAATAACGCTAATGAGAGATGTCGCAGCGTTTGCAAACTCTCCAGTGGTTGCGTCGACTTTTGTCACTGTGCCACTTATTGGAGAATAAATTTTATGCTTGCGAAGTTCCCCATGCGCGGAAAGTAAGCGCGCCTCTTGAGCATCGATCACCTCTGTAGCTGTACCTGCCTTTAGAAGGGATAGTTCGTCGCGGACTTTTGCTACCGAGAGCGCCAGGGAAGCGATGCTCTGACCTTTTGTATTTACAGCAGTTGCAGCGGTTGTGATGTTTGCCCGGGCTGTGTTTATATTTATTCTGTATGTGTCTAGGCTCGGGCTGGCAATAGTGCAGTCTAGCGTGAGTACGCGGTTCAACGACTCAAGGAATGTACGCATTTGTTCAAGGTGAATGGTCGTGTTGTCTAGGGCAGATTTTAGCTCCGATTGTGAGCCCGTTGATGAAAAACTGCTTCTTTCATTGCGCCAATTGTCAAAATCAAGCTCTGTAGTGTAGCGAAGCCATGTTGTATTTACGTCTAGCTGTGTATCGCACACAGGGAAGGTAAGCTTGTATGATGAAGTTTTGAAGCCAGAAAACGTACCTGCGATTTTTGAATGGAGAGCATCGTCAGTTTTTGTAAATGCATCGTCAATAATATCTGGGATACCGCTATATGCATTAGTAAGATCCTGTGTGTATTTTGCCAATTCTGCTTCCTTGACGGCTATTTCCTCAGGGCGAGAGCCACGTTTTAACTCCGCAAGTCGCGCCTCAGTCTCCTTTAGGGTTGCCTGAGCGCTGGATGATTCAATTTCTGCAAGGAGAGCGCCATGTTTAACGCGGTCGCCTACATCAACATAAACATTTTGAATTCGACCACTTTTTTCAAACCCAAGGTCTACTGAAGAGACTGCCTTGACTCTACCAGTAACACTAACTTCTTGAACAACATCTCCGCGTTTTACTGTAGCTGTATTTTGTGTTACTACCTCTTTTTTATTACTTAAAAAGAAAAAAATAGCACCTATCGCGATGATAATAATTGTCCAAATGATTTGTTTCTTTGATAATTGCATGTATTTTAGGTTTCCGGAGTGATTATTTTGACCAGAATACTCTTATTATATCACACACAATGCCACTTATATAGTTTTATGTTTTACGACAGAATAAAAACTACTTTGTTTTTTTAAGCATTTTATCATCAATAATTTGCCCATCTTTTATTCTAATAATCCTGTCTGCCATTACTGCGTACTCCTCTTCGTGTGTGACCATTACGATTGTCTGCCCCTTTTTATGCAAGTCTAAAAATACCTTCATTACCTGCGCCGACATATCACTATCGAGGCTGGCAGTAGGTTCATCAGCAAAAAGAATTTTTGGTTTTTTTATTATTGCTCGCGCGACACTGACTCTTTGTTGTTCTCCACCAGAAAGTTGGCTTGGCAAATGGTCTATTTGGTTCAGTAGATTAAATGATTCCAGGATAGCTGTTGCTTCTTTTTTTACGACACTATAGTCAATGCCTTGCATTAGGCCAAGTAGTGTTACGTTTTCAAGAGCGGTAAGCTCGGGAATAAGAGCATAATCCTGAAAGACAAAACCAAAATTTTCCAGACGATATTTAATAGCCTCTGTGTCATCTAGCGCGCTTATCTCTCTGTCATCTACAAAGATAGAACCACTGTTTGGCGTATCTAGAAGGCTCATTTGGTACATTAATGTTGATTTACCAGCCCCTGAAGGTCCGACAATGGCAACAAATTGCCCATCTGGTATCTCAAGGCTTACTCCACGGAGAACATGGGTGACAACCGTACCATTTGTAAAATCTTTTGTTATGTTTTTTACTACAATCATGTTTTATCTGCCGAGGATGGCGTTTAATGTGTTTTGTCGAATAATGAACCATGCCGGGATAAATGCAGATATTAGCGTAGATACAAGTAAAACAACTACACGAATACTTAAATACGAAGTATCTAGCAGAAGACTCCCGTCCGCCATCGGCAATGATAATGGGTTCTGAATAAAATATCCCTGCAAAAATCCAAAAAGGACTGCCACACCCAGTACAATACCAATAACAGTATAAAATAATGCTTGGATAACATAGGAAAGAATAAGCGCCGAAGGGTCAATACCTTGCGCCTTTAATATACCAAGATACCTTCTTCTACTCGAAGCATTTACAAATATGATCACAAACACCGTCACTAGACCAACGAGCACAGCAATAATAGCAACAATATTTCCTATCAAAGTAAATGCAACTTTAACATCTGATACGCCAGAAGGTATAGCAT
>JBARNW010000056.1:0-5467 GCA_049641785.1 Minisyncoccia bacterium
CATTTTTCTGATATTCACTCGACTCTAGAAAACAGAGGTCCTTTGTGTATAAGTTCAAAAAGCTCTCTTAGCTTGCTTTCCTCGCCTTCCGCAACGACAGATACAGACCCATCAATATTATTTTTTACACTGCCAACAATCCCACGAGACCTTGCTTTGCGTGTCACAAAATCACGAAACATTACCATTTGCACACGGCCAAACACTTGGCACTCGAGACGTTTTTGCATATCACTTACCCTAACGTGCTTCTGTCTAAAACACAAGTTTGTGGGATAGAGCCCAAGACACAAATCTGCTGATTCGTCAGCGACAAGCACTCGCTTCGCTCGTCTTGTTTACCGCTTCCGACCTTCAAGTCCTCTATCTCCTTAAAAAATCAAAAACCCTGGAGTGAGTGCTCCAGGGTTTAAGATTTTTGTGGGAGATAGAGGACTTGAACCTCTGACCTTTTCGGTGTAAACGAATTGCTCTACCAACTGAGCTAATCTCCCAATAACTTTATTATGCCGCTCTTCGCACAGTATCCACAAAGTGCTAACCTTTTGGGCCTGCCAAAACAGCTAATCTCCCAATAGCCCATACTATACCAGATATTGATAGAAAAACAATGGTGCCCCCACGAGGACGCTGAATTATCAAATTCATGTCTTGGGCACGCTATCTCACTCGGAGCTAAAGCTCCTCTTTAGAAACCCACGGTTTCTAACACTCGCTTCGCTCGTTGTTTTCCTCCACGGCGAATCAGCTGATTCGCGTCTTGGACGTGAACTAAATTGCCCACGACCTCTTCCCGTTCGATTCCCGACGCGAGCTCTGCTCGTTCGGGGCACAAATAAAAAAGCGCATATAAGCGCTGTTCTTGTGGACACTTTGTGGTCACGAGTTACTAAATATATTTCTTCGCTATGCTCGAAATCTATTAAGTACTCTCGACCCCGGCTCGCAGTTTTTGGAAAAGTCGGGAAGAAACTTTTTCAAAAACATTGCTCCGCCCGGCACAGCAGTACGAAAGCAAAGCAGTTTGCTTTCTAGAACAAAGGACACCCAAGCAAAGCTTGAATGTCCTTTGTTCTACTGCTGTGCCCCCGCGAGGAATCGAACCTCGAATAACGGCTTAGAAGTCCGCAGTTATATCCATTTAACTACAGGGGCTTATTAAATTAAGCAAAATGTTCGAACGAAGAAACTCTACCACAAGACCATCCTTCTACAAAGAAGGGTCTGCTGTCGTTAACTTTTCGCTTTTTGCCTTTTCGAAATTAGCGGCCTTTTCATCAATTTGATCTGCAACCATCTTAAGCCCTTCCGTATCAAGCACCGCTACATTATTAACCTTTTTGGGCTCAGAAAAGAAGTGGTCGCGATTTACACCAATAGACATATAAATGTTGAAAATGAGTGAGACGCTGAGCCATATAAAAAACAGGAGGACAAGATTTCTCCAATCACGGAATGGTGTTATCTCCATTTTTAAAGCATCTACACCTTTTGAAAAAGAGATTTTTTTAAGCCAATTTTTTATATTCATATTATTCATTGACGAAATTAAGGATTGTTAAGAAAGCCTCGACCCTCCATATGGGTGCTCCCCCTCTACTTATCGCACCCGCTTCACCTGCTTCTAAATCTTCCCTAACAATACGAAGGGTATTCCATTCAATCTCTCCTGGGAAGTTTTCCAAAAGCACTAATAAATGTGAGACATCTGAAAAAGTTCCTTTTGCCTTTATGCGGAAGTTCAATAGTGGAACTGTTTTTTCAGTAAAACCTTTTTCAAGAGACTCTATTATAAGTATGGTTCCGGACTGTGGACCAAGAGCCTCTACTTTTTTTATAAAGACAGATATTTCGTTTTCTTTAAAAAAGAACTTTGAAATTTTCTCTATATTAATACTTTCGCGTCTCAATGCGGACGCCGCCGAGGCAGTGTGCGACTCCTTCCCAGAAAGCTCGTTTATTTTCTCTGAGAAATTTATTGATTCCTCTGTTTTATTCTTCATTGAAAAAAATAGGGACACGGAAATGGTAACAGTAAGAATCATAAACATAGACGCTGCACTAAAAAGTATTATTATTTTATTTGATTTCATTTTGTTTTGTTTTTTGATGTTGGTTTTGTGTTGCGCTCTAAAACAACAGAAAATTCTATATTCTCGCTTTTTACATAGCTCGATATTGGCAGTGTCACATCTGTAAATCTTGTGTCCTTTTTTAATTCTTCAAAGAAGCCTGACAGACTGTCGCGCTCTAATGCTTCGCCAGTAATGACTACTCTTTCCTGGTTAACCACCGAGTCATACGTAACTCCGTAGATTTTGATCCTACGACTTTTATTATTTATGATATCCGATATTACTTGGTACGGGGAGAGCTGGGTTTTTGCGCTAGCCTTCAAAAGTACGGAGATTTTGTTGTTTATATCAATCACTTGAGAATCAACATCTTTTTCTTTTACACCGCCTCCGTACACTTCCTCAAGGGTTGCGAGCTCTTTTTTTAGATTGTTGTACTTTGAGATTGAGAGCAAATATGGCGACATAAACAAAATAAGGTTTGAAGTAATAAGAATGTCTGCAACGATAAGCGAAACAATCGTAAGACGAATACGGTACTTGTTGAGTATCTTCTTCTTTTCCTTTGTTGCAAAAATATTGATCATAATTGCCGTTATTGTGACCGACGCAATGCGAGACCAAAAGCTGTTGCGTATCGCAATGAATCATTAAAACTAATTTCTGGGACGTAATTCTCAAGCGTGTTCACGTTTACCATTACATTTGCAAGCTCTACTGTCGCGGATGACCCTGATGAAAGATAATTCAAAAAGCCAGCTAGGTTCGAGTCCCCGCCACATAAGTATATCTTTTCTACTGCTGGGCGCCTGTTCCCATGTTCATCGTTGTGCTCCTTCCAATACGTTTTATGTTTGCCTATCTCTTCGCGCAATGTTGACACTATGTATATCGTTGCCAACAATACCTCTTCGTTTGTGCTGTCAACAGAAATCCCATTTTCGTGTTTTATTTTTTCTGCCTCTTCATACGAAACATTCATGTTTTTTGCAATAGCATCTGTAAGCATCCCACCACCAATCGGTATTGTCGATGTAAACTTAACCACTCCTTCAGAAACTATTGCGACACCAGTACGTGTCCTGCCAAAATCAACAAGCATGGCCGTGCTCTTGTCCCCCTCTGGAACGACTGCCCGCGCAATAGACTGTGCCTCGATTTCAAATGATACTGGTGTTATGCCGGACCCTAAAAACGCCTCCATATACCCATCAATAAGCGAGCTTTCAACCGCTGCTACCGTTACATCGATAAACGAGCTGTCTTCTTTTATTATGTCGTAATCAAAGAGTGCTTCGCTTGTTTTTACGGGGATGTGCTCCTCAAGCTCCAACTCTATAGCCCCACGAACATCGCTATATTTCATAGATGGGAGTCTCATCTCAAAAAGATATGCTTTTTCCTCTGGGAGCGACACTGAAGCAAATTCCAGGTTATGTATTTTTTTAAGATCACTAAAAATTAACCTGAGCTCTGCAGGCTTTTTTACCTCACCAGACTCTATAACACCACGCGGGATTGGGAGCTCGCCATAACGCCCAACAACAAAGCCTTTCCGCTTTTCGATGAGCTCAACGAAACGCATTGATGTGTCTGATATATCAAAACCTACAGCTGGCATCTGCAAAAACTGCGGTGGCGGGAAAAATTTATAAAATTTACTTCTCTTCATTAAGATATAGTATACCGCCACGCATGCTTTTTTACTACTAAATTTCTAGTTTAAAATCTAGTAAAAAAATGCGTATAGCAGAGCCCCTATAATAACGACTACTGTTATTGAAATTAGGTTAAAGTATTTATACACTATACGCGCAACGTGCCCACCGACATATCTCATTATTGTTGCAATGGTAAAAAACCTTAACCCTCTACCAAAGATTGATGCAACAATAAACACTGGAATACTAATGCCAAACAGCCCTCCAGCAATAGTAAACACTTTGTATGGTATTGGTGTAAAAGCAGCAGCAAAAATGGCAAAGAACGCATTATCTGAGAACAGCTTTTGCACAGTAACCAATTGTGTTTCAAGGTGGTACGTATTTACAACCCACACGCCAACCGTTTGAAAAAGAAAGTAACCAATTGCGTACCCAAACAAACCGCCTAGAACCGATCCTAGTGTTGTGACGGTGGCATAAAAAAACGCCCGCACCCTCTCGCGTGTCATGAGTATTGCAACAAGAAGCACGTCTGGCGGAATAGGGAAAAATGATGACTCGGCAAATGAAACGCCGAACAACCACCATTTTGCATTCTTGCCCTCAGCGTGTCGTATTGCCCATGCGCCAAGGGAATCTTTTATTGTTTGAAGTCTTTGTCGCATGGTTTTGGGATAGAATATCGAATGCTGAATGTAGAATGTTGAATGTTGAAAAATTCCAATGATTTCTATCCTCTTCTGTATCTTAACCCCTCCTATTCTATATTCAAAATTCTATATTCTGTTTTTCTGCTACTGCAATGGTGTCCCGTTTGGAATCTCGCGATCTGGGTTTACTGTTGTTAAAAATCCATCACCCACAGCGTAGAGAACCATCCCCTGACTTTCGATACCGCGTATTGTGCGTGTCGGTAAATTCGCAAGCACTGGAACCTGTTTCCCAACGAGGACTGTTGGGTCCTCATAATGCATGGCAATACCGGAAAGAATCTGGCGCGGTGATTCATCGCCGATATTGATCATAAGTTTTATAAGCTTGTCTGCATCAGGAACTTTTTCAGCAGAAAGAATCGTTCCTATTTTTATCTCTGCTTTTTTAAATTCGTCAAAAGTAATTTCTGTCATATAACTTGGCACACTATACTCTGCGTTCGCTCGGAGATGCAAGCTCCGTGTTTGCATCTCTCTCACTCACTTGAGTATAGTGTTTCTAATATTGGTTTATTATTTTTACGATCAAGGTAGCTTTGCAAAATTATCGTTGCCGCAGAATCATCAACATGCTTTCTCTTTGTTTGATAGTAACGCGCCTGCTGTGTTGAAAGAAATTCACGCTCTTCAATAATTGGTATATCTGTAACTCTTTGCAAGTTGGTAATAAATTTATCTATTTCTTTTTTAACTGGGTTTGGTTGCCCTTTATAGTCTACCGACTCACCTATAATAATACTTTCTACTGATTCATGCGCGCAGATTGTTTTTATTTCTCCAACACAGTTCTTGCTATTTTCTAGAATAGCATAAGGGAAAGCAATGCTCCCCCCTTCGTCGGAGATGGCTACCCCTATTCGCTTTGTACCATAATCTATCCCGAGATATCTCATACGAACATGATAGCACACCAGGCAAACATTGCGTTTTCGGTAGATTTTGCTAGGATGGGCAGACAGGGATAGGTGGCTGAGTGGTCTAAGGCAGCGGTCTTGAAAACCGTCGTCCTCGAAAG
>JBARNW010000063.1:0-3671 GCA_049641785.1 Minisyncoccia bacterium
ACCAAGAGCTACTGATTGTCGGTAAAGCATCTGCTGTTTGCGCAAATGCCCATGTCATCTTTAATGAGGAGGATAAACGCTGGAATATTTCTGGCGATCCAACAGAAGCAGCCATGCTCGTTCTTTCGCAGAAGCTTGGGCTTCATAAGGACATTCTTGAAAATGAATCACCCGTCATTGCAGAGATGCCTTTTGATTATAATTTAAAATATCATGCTGTGCTGAATAAAACTGGCGATACAAACACTCTATCGCTTTCTGGCGCGCCTGAGATAGTGTTAGATTTTTGTGACACAGTATGGAGTGACGGCAATAGCGTCACTCTTGATACTGAGATGCGTCAGCAGATTGAATCGGTGATGATTGGAATGTCCAAGGGGGGACTTCGAGTTATCGCGCTTGCCACAATTGCTGACGCAAATGAATTGCCTGGGGCTGGCGGTTCCCCAAACGCGACGTTTGTAGGATTCCTTGGTATGCACGACGCGCTTCGTACCGAGGCTGCCTCGACGATATTACTTGCTGCAATGGCTGGTGTTCGCACCGTAATGATTACTGGTGATCATCGTATTACTGCGCACTCTATATCGGTTGATGCAGGGATTTTTCATGAAGGAGACAAAATTTTAACAGGAAGAGAAATAGATTTATTGTCTGATGGGGAACTCGCTGAGGTAATTGCAACCGTCTCTGTGTTTGCACGAGTCACACCAGAGCACAAGCTTCGCATCATTCGCGCATTTAAGGCTGCTGGGAATACTATTGCAATGACTGGCGATGGCGTAAATGACGCTCCATCACTCACTGCGGCTGATTTGGGTGTCTCAATGGGTGTGATTGGCACAGAGGTGGCAAAATCAGCGTCAGACATCGTGCTTCTTGATGATAATATGAAGAGTATTGTTTCAGCAATCGAGGAGGGGAGAAGCATCTATAAAACTATTAAGAAAGTTATCTTATATCTATTCTCGACGAGCGCAGGAGAGGTTCTGACGATTGCCGGTGCTATAATTATGGGGTACATGGTGCCTATCTTGCCTGCGCAAATTATTTGGCTTAATTTTGTGACGGATGGTTTTCTTGATGTATCTCTCGCGATGGAGCCAAAAGAAAAAGAATTGCTTTCAGAGCCTCGTTCTAAGTCTTCTCGTCGCATTGTTGATCGACTTATGATTACTCGTATCATTATTATGGCTAGTGTGATGGCGATAGGAACACTGTATCTTTTTGGAGATTACGCCTATGGGGATCCAACGAAGGCGTGGACCATATCGCTTACACTCCTCGCTGTATTTCAATGGTTGAATGCGCTTAATTGCCGATCGCACAAATTATCTATTTTTCAAATGAATCCATTCTCAAATATTTATCTAATTGGAGCACTTACAATTGTTGTTTTGCTTCAAATGTTTGCACTGTATACAAGCTTTGGTCAAAAGATTTTGCACACAACGCCACTCTCTCTTTCAGAATGGGGTGCAATATTTGTGATCGCATCGTCTATTATTGTTGCTGAGGAAATACGAAAGTTTTTTTACAGAATGTACTTTGATATGACGCATCACCAAAAAATACCACAATGAAAATTATTCTTATTATCCTCACATCCATTCTCGTTATTTCACTGTGGGGATTCTTCATATCTATTCGACCGCCCAAAATTGTTTCGGTTATTACTCCGAGTGAGATTGGTCTAACATACGAAGATGTAACCTTTAAGACAAAGGACGGGCTCACACTTTCGGGCTGGTTTATTCCAAGCAAGGAAACAAAAAATGGCGCGAAAACAATTGTGCTTCTTCATGGATATCCTGCCGATAAGGGAGACATCCTTCCTTCATTGGCTTTTTTGAATGATAAATATAATTTATTTTTATTTGATTTTCGTTACTTTGGACAGAGCGAAGGATTGTACTCCACTGCTGGGGCAAAAGAAACAGACGATCTTGTTGCGGCAATAAAATATTTGAGATCGCGTGGAAATACCGAGATAGGAGTTTTTGGTTTTTCAATGGGTGGTGCTGTTGCGCTTATGGTGGCATCACAAATGCCAGAAATAAAAGCCGTTATTTCTGAAGCAAGCTATGCGCGACTAGATTTGATGGCTCGTGAACTTTATCGTCTGCCAGTCATTAATTATCCACTCGCGTGGCTCACCGAGCTTTGGGCCAAATTGTTTATCGGTATCAATATAAACAAAGTAGCACCAATAGATGCAGTAAAAAATATTCAAGTCCCAATTCTAATTATCCACTCAAAGGATGATGAGGTGATTCCATTTAAAAATGCCATAATGCTTCAGGAGGTGCTGAGAGGGAACTCACGTGCAGAATTTTGGTTTCAAGAAAAGCTTATTCACGGCCAATTTGAGGAAACGTACAAAAAAAGGATTAATGATTTTTTCATTAACAATTTATAGGAAATAATACGCTGTTTCCTGATATACAAAAGTGATGATATACTTTCTTAATAATGATACCCCGCGGAGATTTCGAACAAATTGTCATCGACGAAGTTGAAAAAATACCACTACACTTTCGCAATAAAATTAAAAATGTTGTCTTTGTTGTTGAGGATGAAGTGTCTATAGGTGTGCGTGGCGAGAACAATTTAACAAAAGAGCAGGATCTCCTAGGATTATATAAAGGCATTCCGCTTACAGCGCGCGGAGATAGCTATGGTGTCGGTATGACGCTTCCGGATGTAATAACAATCTACCAGGGTCCAACCGAGAGATCCGCTTCTGGAGATACTCTCAGTATTAGCTCAATTGTCCGCGAAACAGTTTTTCATGAGGTTGCACATTATCTTGGAATGAATGAAGGTGAGGTCGCAACATGGGAAGCTAAGCAAGATCAGCACCAGGAATTTTAAATAATATTTGTTATAATAAAGTGAATATGGATAAAATACCTAAGAGCTTTGGTTGGGCAATAAACGGCATACGTGTGGTGTGGCGTGAAGAGATAAACTTTCGAATTGAGGTAGTTATTGCTGTTATTGTTTTGTGTTCAGCATACTATCTGAATTTTTTAATGCGAGACATGATGATTATCGTCGGGTGTATCGGTGCAGTTCTCTCAGCTGAGATATTAAACACGGCAGTCGAGGACCTATGCAACAAGGTTGAACCAAACATCGACCCTGTGATCGGTAAGGTAAAAGACATCATGGGAGGATTTGTTCTTATTGTGTGTTTTGTCTCAGCTGTGATCGGAGTCGCGATTTTTTGGAGCTATTTATAAAAAGACACGTAATTTGTAAATTACGTGTCTTTTATTATGACAAGCGACCCAGTAGGTCAATGTGCTCATTGAGGATCGTGTGTATGAGTACTCTCATCCACAGCGTCCGAGTCGCCGTCATAATATAAGGGTAAATACCGCTTTTATTGTAATCCTATACTTTTCTTTAGTTCAGCGAGTTCTTCACCTGCGATGTCTCTGTATGCGCCTTCTTTTAAGTCTCCGAGTTTTATGTTCATAATACGTAGTCGTTTTAGCTCGAGGACTTGGTAGCCTTCGGCTGCGCACATTCGACGGATCTGATGTTTTTTCCCCTCGGTGAGCACGATTCGAAAGAGTGTCTCTCCTGCACGCCTAGCTTTTGATGGTTTTGTTTTGTATGTTTCTATCAAAATACCACGCTCAAGATGGCGAACAAATGTGTCA
>JBARNW010000070.1:0-2100 GCA_049641785.1 Minisyncoccia bacterium
TCATTGGGAAAGAAGTTGCGGAAGCCCTTAACCTACCACTCGACATTATTGTCACACGAAAAATCGGCGCTCCTGGAAACGAGGAATATGCAATAGGCGCAATCGACATCCACGGCAACGGTGTATGGAATGAAAATGAACGTGCATACGTAGATAAAAGATGGCTTGAAAATAAAATAAAGGAAGAAACAAGAGAAGCGGAGAGGAGGTGGAGCACCTACCGAAAAGACAGGGGTCCTCTTGAACTAAAAGGTAAAACAGTAATTATTGTAGATGACGGAATAGCGACTGGACTCACGATGCAAGCAGCTGTGGCATACGCAAGGCAGACAGATGCTGAGAAAGTGGTTGTTGCTGTGCCTGTGGCATCCATAGAGTCTATAGGGGTTCTTAAAGAAGCCACCGAAGTGTACGTGATTGAAACCCCAGCTTTCTTTTCAGCCGTTGGTGAATGGTATGAATATTTTCCACAAGTTTCTGACCAAGAGGTTGTTTCGATGCTTGCGTCATAAATACATTTATGCTAAAATGCCTCGCATGTCTACAGTAAACGCAGAAGTCAAGAAAAATAACAACGAAAACGCGATTAGTCTAATTCGTCGTTTTACCAAGCGCGTACAGGGCTCTGGTATTATTCCTCGCGTTCGTTCTATTCGCTACAATCAGCGCAAGCCTAACCATTCAAAAATGAAGAAGAGCGCCCTCGTTGTTCTGGGAATGCGAAAAGAGTATGAGCTACTTGAAAAGCTAGGCAAACTCCCTGAGAAGAAGCAAAAGGGTCGCCCAAAATCAAGTTAGAATCATTGAGTCTCTCATAATGTCACTCTCGATTACAAACACTACAAAAGGCAAGCTTCCACGCTTGCCTTTTGCCAAAATGACTGAAGCCGTGCTCGGCAAGGAGTATGAGTGTTCTCTTGTGATTGTGAGTCCGCGAAAATCTCGCGAACTCAATCGCACACACCGCGGAAAAGACAATTCAACAAATATTTTATCATTCCCCCTTGATGACAACGAAGGTGAAATATTTTTAGATTTAGAAAAAGCTCGCAAAGAGGCGCCAAGTTTCGAACGTTCATATACAAATTTTGTGGGATTTCTTTTTATACACGGTCTTTTCCATTTGAAAGGATTCGATCATAGTAGTAAGATGGAGACACAGGAACGAAAAATTCGTACTTTGTTCAAAATATAACTTATTCCTTAATGAGATCACGCACAAAATACATTGCAACTGGTATCGACGTAGGGACACACGCCACACGCGTTGTAATTGTGGAGCATGCAAAAGGAGATACTCCAGTGATAATTGGTACTGGGGTATCCGAAACACGTGGATTGCGACATGGCTATATAATTAACAAGGTAGATGCTTCTAGGAGCATCAGTAGCGCCATACTAAATGCGGAAAAAATGGCTGGTTTTAAAATCAAGAATGCCATACTTTCTGTTGGTGGCGTCAGCCTTGAATCAGTAATCTCTCATGGAGCGACAACAGTCTCACGCGCCTCAAGCGAGGTTAGCGAAACAGATCTAAAGAAGTTGGCGCATGATGCAGAAGGAAACATTCCCCACCTCACAAACAAGCGTATTATATATCGCACCCCGCTTCGCTACAGGCTAGACAGCAAGGAAGTCCTGGGCGACCCAATCGGGATGACTGGCACAAAGCTGGATGTAAAGATGCTTTTTATTACGTGCCTTGAACAACATTTAAATGACATTGTTAGAACAGTAGAGGACCTTGGCGTAGAGGTAGATGAAGTTATTCCATCGCCCATCGCTGCTGGGCAGGTCGCGCTTAACAAAAAACAAAGGGCAGTTGGTTGCGCTCTCGTAAACATCGGAGCTGAAACAGTTTCAATTGCAGTATTTGAAAACGATATCCCAATTTCGCTTCAAATTTTTCCCATAGGCTCAACAGATATCACAAATGACATTGCGCTCGGACTAAAGATCCCATTACAAGAAGCAGAAAAAATAAAAGTAAGCGGTGCAGAAGGAGTATACCCAAAAAAGAAACTTGAAGAGATCATCGAGGCTCGCCTTTATGATATCTTTGAACTTATTGATGCACATCTCAAAAAAATAGGGCGAAGT
>JBARNW010000077.1:0-6654 GCA_049641785.1 Minisyncoccia bacterium
GTACAGCATCGGGTAGCTGGTCTGGCACTCAGGCATTATCAGGAACTGCATCCACTGGAGCACTAGCAGGCCCTGCAAATTACACATACACGCTGTCTTGTACGGGGGCAGGAGGGACTACATCTAATAGTGTGACAGTGGCTGCCTCTGCTCCAGTTTATGCGCCTGGCTCAACCTCATACACTGGTCCAGGGTCGTACACATTTACTGTTCCTTCAGCTGTTTACTCGCTCAACATTGAAGCCTGGGGCGCAGGTGGTCGCGGCGGGGATGGATCCGCAAGTATGCAGTATCAAGGTTATTGGATATATACTGGCGGCGGCGGAGGTGGTGCTGGCGGATATGTAAAAACAACGCTTCCCGTGTCTCCTGGTCAAACATACACCGTAAATGTTGGCGCAGGAACTACAGCAACAACACCTTACACAGTTTACGGACTGTGGTACGGTATTGCTTTTGGCGCACAGAGAGGAAATAGTGGAGGTTCATCATCCTTTGGTCCTTCTATCGTGGCGTATGGTGGTGGCGGAGGTGGTATGTTTGGTTGGGCCGCAGATGGAGGCGGTGTAAATGGTGCCAAAGGATGTAGCACTTTGGTTGATAATGGGTATGGGACCCTAGTACCTTCTGGCTATGGTTCTGTGGCAACAGCTGGAGTGGGGGGAACTGCTGTGGGTGGAACGACTAATACGACAGGTGCAGCAGGGCTGAAGTGTAACGACGGAGGTTCAATGTATGGTAGTTGGAGTGTTGGACAACCAGGAGCTGCTGGTGGTGCTGGTGTAGCTAGCCTTGTTAATGGAGTGCGGTATGGAGCAGGTGGCGCTGGTGGCAATGCATATATTGGCGGTAGCGTAGCTCAAAGCCCAGGATCTGGCGGTGGTAACGGAGCTGTTATTATAAGCTGGTAATATGAACAATATGAATAATATAGAAATAGATCAAAAAAATGCGCACTCGAAATTATTTACTATTGCTTTTGCTGGCCTCGCCGTACTGGTAGTTATTAGTCTTGGTGTAGCATGGGTCGCGTTTAGAGAAATAGGGCAGTTGAAACAATCAGTTGATACTGGCGACAACGAGATGAAAAACAGCGTCTTAAGAGTGAATGCTCCGACTTATGAACTTGGCGACATAAATAGTCCACATGTCACTGGGACTATTCTTTCTATAGCAAACGACATGATACTTCTTGAAACCAAAGTAGCAATCCCAAACCCATTTCCAAAACCAGGAGAGTTGCCATTTTCGACCGGGATAAAAAATGTTTCAGTCTTACTTAACAAAGATACAATTTATACTCCAAATAAAGAGGCGTTGATTGCTGGACAATCGATCAATGTATTCACAAAGGAGACTAAACCAGAGAACGAAGCAGAGGTGAATGCGTTACTGATCACATTGTTCACTTCCCCGAGCGAGCGCCTTATCAAGTCACTCGACCTTTACGCGTCATCCACTATAAAAAATATAAAGAACAAAACATCTGATAATCTGCAGTAATCAAATAGTTCTAAGGATTTGATTGTAAACGTAAACAAGCAGGCTTAGTGTCAAGAAGACATTTACTGCTTGCTAGTATAAAAATATCGTCTATACTTAAGGTAGACTTGAATTTTTGGCGGTTCCTTGGTTCATTACTTTTTCAGGAAAAGAGAGGGGGTGTGTCATGGACGTGCGATTTAATCCGAATGAAGGAAAAACTACGCTTTCTTTTTTACCAAAGGAGACAGACCGACTTTCAGTGTTAATGCAGTTGGTGATAGAAGAAGAAAAAATGAGGGGTACGCAAGTTCCAGATTTTGGAAAAGACTTTTTTAAAAGTTTTGCAACCTCAAAGGATAGATTCGTTGTTGAATTCGATTTCAATCTCCTGCCGTTCACGATCGCGTACCTAGATGAGGTAATAGAGGAAATGTTGGAATATGGGAGCGACCCTACTGATCTAGATTGTTTTGTGGAACAAATCAATTCCTTTTGTTCAAAAGGCCATCAGCTTCAGTGAATTGTTTTACCCTGAATCACAGCTAGCGTCCAAGATTCTGCGGCCAAGCCGTGAATCTGAGGATGTTTATGTCCAAGACACGAACTTGCTAGTTCGGAATCTGCTGATGTTTATGGCCGAGCCACGAATCTACTGATTCGTGGTTTTTCTTTTGCTGCATAATACGCTATTATGAGCGAAATGTTTGAAGTCCTGCTAATTATTTTAGGTCTCGTTATTTTTGAGACGATCATGAGTATCGACAACGCGGTTGTGAATGCCGACGTGCTTTCGACGATGAAGAGTAAGCGCGCCAGACGCTTCTTTCTGACATGGGGTATTATTTTTGCGGTTTTTGTTGTCCGCGGTATATTGCCATCGATAATCGTTTTTCTTTCAACTCCCAATATTGGTATTTGGGGCGCTATTTCTGCAATCTGGCAAAATGACCCAGCAGTAATGATTGCAGTCGCGGAAGCAACACCAACGATTATGATAGCCGGTGGAATGTTCCTGATCCTTCTTTGGGCTCACTGGCTTTTTATGGAGGACAAAAAATTTGGTCTTCCCCATGAGTGGTATGTTCAGAAGTATGGCGCGGTCTGGTTTTATTCTATAGCTGCCCTCCTTCTGGTTGGTGTGATTTATGGAATCAACAATTTAATTAAAGAGAATCCGATGCATCTTGCTCTGGCGGCAGCGATTGGTTTCAGTGTATTTTTTATTACACAGGGGTTCAAGGATAATGCTGAGATTATCGAAGAGCGAATTATTGCGTCAGGCGAGCACAGTACAATGACAGACTGGTCAAAAGTCCTTTTTTTGGAAGTTCTCGATACTGTATTTAGTATTGACGGTGTTGTTGGGGCGTTTGCGTTTACCACATCAGTACCGCTAATCCTTATTGGTACTGGTATTGGAGCTATCGTGGTGCGTCAGCTCACAGTTGCTGGTGTTGATCGCATTCGCTCGTACAGCTATCTAAAAAATGGAGCGATGTACTCGATTGGGTTTCTTGGCTTCGTGATGATCCTTGAGGCGTTTGGTGCTCATATCCAAGCATGGGTCTCACCAATGGTTACAATAAGCGTTGTGGGATATTTTTTTCAGCGATCGGTTGCAGAAAATAGATTAAATGGTAATACAGTTGTATAATTGTAATGAATAATATGAGCTATCAAAAATCAGAACTTTACTTCCTGTCAGCGCTTCTTTTGGGAATAGGCATCCTCGCTTTTTTTATTTTTCAACCATTTATTTACGCGCTTATTTTAGCGATAATATTTGCTACAGTATTTTCGTCTATACACAAAAAATTTTTTGTTATTGCTAATAAAAATCGCGGGTTGGCAGCGCTACTTACCACTGCCTTCGTATTGGTAGTTATTGTTGTTCCAATTACATTTCTAAGCACACAAATATTTAAAGAAGCTACACAACTTTATTCATCACTTGTAGACAATGGAGGAACAAGCGTAATTTCTACAGAAATAGAAGCTGTCGTGCGAGGTTTTAGAATCCCATATTTGCAAGTAGAAACACTTGATTTTAATCAATACGCAAAGCAGGTGCTGAATTGGATAATTGGTCATTTAGGCACAGTTTTTTCAAATGTTGCAAAGATAATGATAGGCCTTTTTGTTTTGCTTATCGCTCTGTACTATCTATTTAAGGATGGGAATTATTTGAAAAAAACTGTTATAGCATTAAGTCCGTTGCAGGATATTTACGACGAGACCATTTTTAATAAACTAGAACTTGCAATCAACTCAGTAGTGCGCGGGAGTATTTCCGTGGGGCTCGTGCAGGGCGTGCTGACGGCGATTGGGCTAACTATTTTCGGTGTACCAAATGCAGTGTTGTGGGGTAGTGTGGCTGCTGTATCAGCGCTGATCCCTGGGGTTGGTACATCTTTGGTTCTTATTCCCGCCATCCTGTTTTTGTTTTTTACAGCATCAACCACATCTGCTGTAGGTCTCATAATTTGGGGTGTTGTCGCTGTGGGGCTTGTGGATAATATTTTGGGACCAAAGATAGTTGGCAGTGGCGCAAAGCTCCATCCTTTTCTTATTTTACTATCCATTCTCGGTGGAATCAGTTTTTTCGGACCACTCGGATTTTTGTTTGGACCACTAACACTTAGCCTACTTTTTGCATTTCTTGAAATTTATTCGACAATTCGTGGCACTCGTAACAACTCGTAGTCAATGATTTCAGTTGCAGTTTTAGACAATCTACGCAGTGTTTATAATGTAGGCTCTATTTTTCGCACTGCAAATGCGGTTGGAATCGAAAAAATATATTTATGTGGTACAACACCGACTCCACTTGATAAGAAAGGTGACCGTAGAAATGATTTTGCAAAAGTTGCGCTCGGGGCAGAGGACACGGTGGAATGGGAATATGTAGAGAATACACTTAAGTGCGTATGGGAGCTTAAAAAAGAAAATTACTTCATTGTTGCTTTAGAGCAGGATGAAAAATCAGTAGATTATAAAAATGTGAATGTCGGTGATAAAGAGAGAATTGCCTTTGTGGTTGGAGCAGAGGTAGTCGGTGTTGCAAAGGGGGTACTCGCAGAGAGCGATGTCGTGGCAGAGATCCCAATGCTCGGGACCAAGGAGTCACTCAATGTTACCATTGCTTTTGGCGTGGCAGTGTACAGGATATTGGGGGTTTAAAATGTTTATTGAATTTACTAACCATTGTGGTAGTCTTGTGTGTAGAACAACAAGGGACTTTTTTGACAAGCAGCTAAACAGGAGTGGATATCATGAGTGATTCACGAGATGGGTTTGATGATCTTTTTGCTGGGATGATTGCCGAAGACCTTCTTCAGGAAAATGATGGAGATCCAAACTGCAAACATGAATGGGAGGATGATGGGGAAAACTTGCAGATTTGCTGCAAAAAATGCCCAGCACGGCATGATGTTAAGCTAGATGCTAGACCCATGATTGATCCAGGCTTTCTGTTTAACGGAGAGGATGTCTGTTTGAGTAGCAAACCAGTGACAGATGAGGAATTTGCTGAGCAAGTGAAGCCATCGTAATGTTGTATTATTAAGGTGCGATTCGGCAAAGCCGAATCGCACCTTTTTCTTTTACCCTTTTTCTGCTAGAATGCAGGCACTTTTCTTATGCCGGAAACAAGTATCCACATATCGCTCGCAGCTGAAAAAATAGGAACATTTTTTGGAGTCCCCATCACAAACACTATTTTGATGAGTTTTGTCGTATTTGCAATTTTGGGAACACTCACATTTTTTGTAACCAAAAACCTCACTCTTGTCCCTGGGCGAATGCAGACGCTCATTGAGACGCTCTTTGTTGGGATACTTGACTATATGACCGAGACACTTGAGGACGCAAAGCTCGCTCGCAAACTTTTTCCGCTTATCCTCACTATTTTCTTGTTCATTTTTACGGCAAATATCATTGAGTTTACTCCCGGCATAGGGAGTATTGGCTGGACGCATGGGGATGGAGAGTTTATTCCACTACTTCGCTCAATGAATACAGACATGAATACAACCCTCGCTCTTACCATAATTGCGTTTGTGGTGATAGAGGTGGCTGGGGTCGCAACATTGGGCTTCTTGAGATATGGCAAGAAATTTGTTAATCTTAGCTCGGTCTTGGGATTTATGGTGGGGATAATAGAGCTTTTTTCCGAGATAGCGCGATTGGTTTCATACTCGTTCCGTCTCTTTGGGAATATCTTTGCAGGCGAGGTGATGATTTTGGTCATACAACACTTTGTCCCAATGGTGCTCCCAGTTCCTATTATGCTCTTCGAGGTCTTCGTAGGGTTTATACAGGCGGCAATCTTTGCGCTCCTCACATTATTCTTTGTGAAGATTGCAATAACAGAGGCGCACTAATTTAGTAATAATAAATAATAAAAATAATATGGATATTGAAGTAGCAAAAACATTAGGTATGGCATTTGCAGTTGGAGTTGGAGTTTTTGGTCCTGGTATTGGTATTGGTATGATTGTCGCAAAGGCTCTCGAGGCAATGGGAAGAAACCCTGACGCTTCTGGCAAAATTCAGGCGACGATGTTTATCGGTATCGCATTTACAGAGGCGCTTGCTATCTTTGCGCTCGTTGTTGCGTTCATTGTAAAATTCGCGTAGTAAAACATTCAGCTTCATCATTATGGAACAAATCGTCTCTGTCTTCGGAATCAATTGGAAACTAATCCTTGTTCAAAGTGTAAACTTTGGCTTGCTTCTCGCTGTTTTGTACAAGTTTCTTTACAAGCCGGTTCTTGCAATGGTGGACAAGCGTCGTGCAAAAATAATTCGCGCAATTCACGATGCAGAGAAAGCAGAAGCAGAGCTTGGGCAGGCTGAGGCCGAGAAGGCGCGCATCATTAGAGAAGCAACTCAAAAAGGTGATGAGCTAATTGATGCCGCAAAAAAACATGCAGAGGCAGGGGAGCATACGATAATGAAAGACGCCCACAGAAAAGCAGTGCATCTTTTGAATGAAGCCGAGCGTCGTGTTGCGCGCGAGCGTGAAGAGATGTTGCAAAAAGCGGAACGCGAGGTCGCGCGCATGGCTGTCCTTTCCGCTGAGAAAATCCTTCGACAAGGAGCGGTAAAGCAATAACATGAAAGCATCGTGGTACGCAGAGGCGCTTTATAGGGCGCTCCAAGGGGAAA
>JBARNW010000104.1:0-3589 GCA_049641785.1 Minisyncoccia bacterium
ATGCAACAGAGAATGATGATAGAAAAACAGCGCTGGCTATAATGATTTTTTTCATAATAATAAAACTGATTTGAACTTTTAATTAACAACTAATAACTTTCGTACGACAATAGACAGGTCGTATGTAGATACATTATAGAAAAATAACAACAAAAAGACAAGAAAATAATTGAGTAAACTATGGCCCGGTTCTAATATCGATTATCGCTCCAGTGTTTAGCCCCGTTGAACCAAGTATGAGGTTTACCAGACCCCACACCGACGCCATAGCGGCAATAGCCACAAGCCCCCAAATTACCCTAGATTTGAGCTCCGCCAGCTCATCCGGTTTATTGCTCTGCGTTATCGCCTTAAAAACATTCCAAATGAAGAAAAAGATAGCTCCAGCGAACATTAAACCAATCACGGGCTCAACAATCTGCGCAATGAGCCCTGTGTGAGTAGCGTCTCCAATAATGAACGTTTTTAATGTCATAAAATTATGGCGTCACATTCGTTATTGTAGAAACCGTAGATCCAATAATTTGCGCAAAACCCCACGCCCCCATGAGGATGAACGCTCCTATGACACTCCACCAGATTGCTGCTTTTGCCGCCTCCAACTCTTTTTCATTTCCTTGCGCTTTTACAAAAAGAAATCCTGACCAAATGAAAGCAAGTACAACAAATGGCATCAAAACATTAACCGCTGCTGCTGTGACTGCCGCAACAAATTCAGAAAAAGTAGAGTACTTTATAGGGTTTTGAATTGTAGTTGCTCCAGTATCCACAGCAGCCATCACATACATTGGAATTACTAGAAAAACAGCTGTAAGAATAATATTAAAAATCTTTTTCATGTTCACTAAATTATACATTATTGCGTTTATTATTGAAACATGAACTGCATAAATGTTATTTGCTCTGCAGTCAGGAACGAATATATAACGCCCTTTATGAGGACGTAGGCGCCGAGCATGATACCAAACCCTTTCGCAATATCTGTAAAACGTTCTTTTGCTTCGCTCCATGCGCCTTCTTTATTCTGGTTAAGAACAAGACTTGCCCCTGCCCACATAAAACCAAGCGCCGCAAGCGGTACGGCAACTGTGAACATTAAAAATTTAATAATGTTGTTTGCAAGCACAACTAAATCATTAAACTCACAAGGGTCTGCCGCTGTACCCTCGCAAGGAATCCCCACTTGTGCCATGCTCACAACAGGAATTGCTAATACTGCAAAAGATAGTACTGCTGCTCTGATTTTCTTATTTAGTATTATTTTTCGCATTTTGTTAATTGTCTGCCAAGCAGTGCCAATTGTCAATTATTTCCCACTATTGTTGCTTGTAGTCCAGCAACAACCTTTCGAAACTTCTGTGCGCGGTCGTAAGCGCATCACTCATATTACTTCTGCTGGAATTTACACTATCAACCATATCCATAAATACTGAGTTTGTTTCTGACGGAGACGGGTCGTGCCATGCACGAGAAATAATAGCTGAATCATGGAATACCGATAATGCTGCATCTGTTTGGCGAATACCGACAAGATCGCGTCGAACTGGCGGAAGTCCAGTAGTTGCGCTTAATCCTTTAATAACGCCATTGCCGATAAGTAAAGTTGATGCGTACAGCGCGCCAGCCTGATTTTTACTTGCAGCTGCAATAGCTACGCCGTGCATACGCCCAAAGGTTAATTTTGTTGCAGTATTACTCACCTGTGGCATTACAGCAACCTCAAAATTTAAGTGTGGGTTCTTTTGCTTTATTGATTTGTATTCACTCGCATAACCAAAATAAATCGCAAGATCGCCCGCTTCGAACATAGAGCGAGATTGTGGTAATGAGCGGTTCCATGAATACGAATCCTTGTCCTTCTTTGCAAACTCTGTAAAGAAGCGCATTGCAGTGACTACAGGATTCTCAACATCTACTGGACCTTTTGTAATAAGCGCGGCTTCGAGCGCTCCCTTATTATTCAAAACAATGGGGCTACCAGCCTGCATTAATAGAACCGAAAGTATTTCTTTTGCATTGGTGATATTTCTATACTCGCCAAACGACACAAAACTTCTCGTGATATTACCCGACTGATCGCGAATGGTCATCTTTGGGGCAAGGCTATAAAATTCTGACCAAAACTGAGGAGGTGTTGTAAGAAACTCATTGGCAAAAATATCACGGTTCCAATACATCACTATCGGGTCTATCATAAATGGCAACGCGACTATTCCTTCTGGAACCAAAAACATATCTCCTTCCGTTATGAACGTATCCTTAAAATCGCGCTCGGTAATCGTTTGATAAGGAACAGCGACCAACTTGTTCATATTTGTCAAAAGTTCGTCTTGGGCAAGAACCACCATGTCAGGCCCCTTCCCGCTGGCGAGCGCCTCTGTAAAATCTCTGCTAAATGTTTCTGCATTTTTCTCCACGTACTTGATTCTAACGCTCGTTTCAGCAGCAAGATTGCTGGCAATGAGCGACTGCATTGTTTGTAGTGGAAGGCTTCCCCACAACACCACCTCGCCATAATTTATATTCTTGCTACTGGTTGGAAGGGGGAGTTTCCCAGAAAAACCCAGGAATCCTAAAATAAGCAGGACTATAAAAGTCCCCATAATCGCCATTTGAAAAATTTTTGGTTTCTGCATGATTGTGTGGCTATGATTTCAACATTACAAAACCATAATGGTGTTCTCCGGCTGGGATTTCATTTTTCAGTATGAAGCCCTCACTTTCACACATTTTGAGAGCTGAATCTTTTGTGACAACCATTTCTGGAGTTGGTCCAAGATTACCAAAGGAATCACTCCAATCTGTAAGAAGCAGCTTACCGCCAGTCCTTAGAATTCGGCGCGCCTCTTTTAAAAGTCCCGCCTTGTCCTCTGCTTGAAAAAGTACATTGGAGATTACGACAACATCTACGCCTTCATCTTTAATCTTTGTGCCGCCGATGCGCTCTATATCACCCCATAACAGATCTACGTTTTTGAGGCCACGAGATGCTGCGGCATTTTTAATATTTGTAAGAAAATCCTTTTGCACTTCAACTGCGTACACACGCCCAGTATCCCCTACCTTTTCCGCGAGAGGAATAGTATACGCACCAGTCCCAGCACCGAGATCTGCGACAAACATTCCTTCACGCACGCCGAGAGTTGCGATATTTGCTTCAGGGTTTGAAAATGTGGGGATATCCATGATGTTCCTAATAGTATATCGTCAAATATAGAGTATCGCAACATAAATGCGATTATCGTGGAAATAAGTCCAATCATTTTGTTTTTATGCGACATATCGCTCTATGCAACAAAGAGATGGATTGCTGTGAATGCTTGTGGTGTGGTCGTTGTTTTTGTATTTATACTGGAGTTGCGCAGTTTGCTGTTTGTCGTAGATGGTAACTGTTGTAATTTGTGAGGTTGTTTTATTTGCATCAGTATTAGTGAGACTGAGCGTAATGGGGGCACTGGCGAAGTCAAGTTCCTTCTCAAGGTCGTGCCTACGCCCTTCGTCTGATTCTCGGTCTCGCTTGTCTTTGAGAGACTTACGCTCTTTGGTGTTGCCTTTGTTAGTAGTAAGTGTAAGTGTGTAGGTCTTGAGT
>JBARNW010000125.1:0-4654 GCA_049641785.1 Minisyncoccia bacterium
CTTGTGTGCTCTCCATCGCTCGTTGTCGCGCCTCGTCCATCTGTTTTTGAATTTGGACTTGAACATCCGCTGGCGCACCCTGCAATGATTTTTGAATATCACCAGAGTTCATCTTTCCTGGTTGCCCCTGAGTAGCCCCGCCTGCATTTTGCATAGCTTTTTCTTGCATAATTTTTCCGACCACACTAAAGCATCCTTGAATCTTGTCACCTTGAGTCCTTGTTGGAGTCTGTGCTCCACTTAGGATTGCATCAAGTTTACCAGCAAAGACATCGTTGAGACATGAGGTTACCTGTGGGCGCGCTTCATCAGGAATACTTTCGAGCGCTTGTTTGAGCTGTCCAACTCCTCCTTTTATTTTTGCTGCATCTTCTGCGCTCACAAGCCCATGTTCAACAGCAAAGTTGGCACATTCAGCGGCGTGTTCTGTGGCGTCGCAATACACTGCACATTCCTCTTTACTTCGGCAGTCTCCAGGGCCCTTGCCACCAGTCTTGCGCGCCATCTCAGCATCTTCTTTTGAAATAAGCCCAGCCTTGTCCGCAAAATTTATACACTCTGCGAAGTGAGTGCCATCCTTACAGTAGGTGTCGCATGAAGCTTTGTCGGTACACCCGCCTGGCATTTCTCCACTCTTGATGAACTTCGCTATCTTCTTTGCTTCGGCGAGTTGGTCGGCAGGAATGATTCCTGATACTTCTGCGAACGAGAGACATTCATCAATATGATTAGCATTTTTACAGTAAGCTTCGCACGCTTGTTTACCTTGGCAGTCACCGGGGAGTTTTGCTCCTGATTCAAGAGCAGAAGCGATGCGCTCTGCTTCTACGATGTCGGATTGAGGCGCACCCATTTCTTTTGCAAAAGAGATACAACTCTTGAGATTTTTTACATCATTCTGGCAAAAATTTGTACACGATGCGCGGTCGGTACATCCACCAGGTGTTTGCCCAGCTTGTATTTTTTCAACAGCTTTTTTTGCAAGCTTTGCTTCTTCTTGCGACATCATTCCTTTCTTTGATCCAAAATTGATACAAGCGAGCATGTTTTCTTTTTTCTCGCAGTACGCACGACACGCGTCCTTATCTGTGCATCCACCAAGCTCAGCAATAGGGTATGTGACGTTCCCTACATTTTGTGCAAGTGCGATTGAGCCACTTATTGCTGATAAAGCGATTCCTACGGAAATCAATATATTTTTCATAAGGATAATAATTAATGATTTAACTACTGGTTAAATGGATTCTTGTACGCGTCATATGGGTTTACCTGAGTTTGGAAAGGGTTTGTCTGAGGAATTTTATCAGAAACTGCTTGCCCGCTTATTGGGTTGGTTGCTGCATCTGTTGCTGTGGTTTGTGTTGGTACTTGCTCTTGTGGAGACTGGTTAGGCTTGTTTGTGTACGCATAATACGCACCGCCAACAACAACTAGGAGTCCAACAATTCCGATTATTATTTTGGTATTCTTTGTCATATATCAATAAAATTATTTCACCCGAGTAATGTAAGTATTATACTACAAAATTGTTTTCACAAAATGATAATGAGCGCAAGGTTGAAAGGGGGTCAGGTACCCTTTTCGTTATGGTAATAGTTCGCCAACGTAAAAATTATTTGGTATGATTGGCAAAAGTAAATGGAAATAATAGATTCCTGGACAGATTCAGTTGGTGGGCGAGTGCGTGTACTCGATATATCTCCTGAAAATACAAAAAATGCCAGCACTCAGACAGTGCTTCTTTCTTGTGGGTGGTCAGAGAGCATCGACTCTGTTCGTACCACAGCCTTAGAATTTGCAAAAAAGGGGTATAGGATACTCGCAATAGATTACGCAGATTTAGACAATCTAAAAGACGTACCCAAAATAGCCGACATATTCCCAAAAAGTGAGAGCATAAAATCTCTCGCATTACTAAAAGTTTTGGAGGTAAAAAATATAAAAGATGTTATTGCGCTCGGACACTCAGAGGGGGCAATAAGTTTACTTGGCGCCACATCCTTGTCTCCAAATATGTTTCAGAAAATTATTTTGATTACTCCGGCTGGGCTCGTCGAAAAAGAAAATTTTTCAAGGCTTGCATATCGATTTTTATCAAGCTTCATTTTTGACGTTTTGAGGTCGCTTCTTTCTCGCCATCCATACACAAGTTTTGCTTACTATAGAAAAGTATTTTTTTATTTTATAAAAAACCCGATTCAGACCATTCGCGAGGCATTCGGAGTTGCGAGTGTAGATATCTCCCAGATTATTTGCAATATGCAAAAAGACGATACGTTCCCAGCGATTTCTATTGTTTACGGAAGTAAGGACAGACTGTTCCCACTAGAATTGCTCGATGCAGCAATAGAGAAGAATGGCTTAAAGAATCTCCATTTATTCGACGGCTACCACAACGACATCCACACAAAACCAGCCTCCTTCATACCATTTCTAGAAAATATCATTAGGGGTTAATTGAGAAATTTGGAAAGAATGGATAGTGAGCAAGATAAAAGAGAAAAGGGTAGGTGATACTGGCAAACTTTGGTATGATTTAGTAATAAAGCATTATGCACCAGAGTTATTTTGTTGATATAGTTTATTTTTTGATACGGTTTTTTGTTGGGCCGATTGTTCGATTAATCTGGGTTAAAAAAGTGAGTGGGTTAAGGAATATTCCAATGTTTTGACAACATAATAATTGAATACTGTAAAGATTGACTTCTTCTTAAGATTAATACACTATTTATATTGGATGTTGGTGAATTTTTCTGGATTTCAGTTTCGGTGGCCACCGATGACACCAATGTTCTTTTTAAATTAGGAGAATTATCATGAGCAGAGGGTCAGAAAGGGAAACCGCAGAAGAAACGGGTTGTTCTGTTAAGGAAGCACGTGCCTCTGAACACGACGCGCGCAATCATGCAACAGATGCTGGGCTTTTCGAGCGAGGAAACAGTTCGAAAAACAGGGAGCGCTTCAGCAGAGATGACAGTTCTGGTAAGTCGGCAGGTGGATTTTGGAGCTCGATTTTTGGGAAATAAAATTCGCGAGCAGGTGGGGATGAAGCACCTTCATCCCCACTTTTTATTAGCGACGTAGAAAGAACGAATGAAAACTAGCAAGTTTTAATTTCTGAGCCGAGGAGTTAATATTGTATTAAGTTATATTTTCTCTATATATTGTATATATAGACAGATAAAGATGGATAAAATTTATAATATTAAATATGTTGATGCATGGTCTTCCTATGACGCAGACCTATATGCAGATAAATATTACACAGATAAGAAAGATTTAAAGGCAAAATCAACATCTGTATATTTTTTTAGTGCATACGGGTTCGTTGAAAGGCATGGTAGCGACATTGTAGTCGCATTTATCAAAAAGCGGGGAGTACCGCTTAATGAAACTATCAAGAAAAAAGAAAAAATTATTGATGGTCTAGTAATTCCTGATGTCGCCATGTTATCAAAAGTGAGCTTATTTAGTCATAGTGTATTGAAGGGACTAAAGATGGATTCACGTGTTGCAGTAACATGGCGTGATCCAACATATATTAAGAGATTACCAGAGTATGACTGTTCTGTTTTGTACACCGAAGGAACACTACATAAAATTGAAAAAGACCACATTGTGCTAAGGGATACAGAAACAATCCGCGTTCACCCTATGCCAATCAAAAATCATCCAGCAGGGAGACCTTTGTGGTATGTCATCCCAATTTCGTTTATTAAGGATGTAGAAAATATTTCATAATATTATGGCAATAAAAAAACTGCTCAATGAAAATAATCAAGAAAACACCGTTGTGCATGTTGTTTTTACTTCACCCAAAGACCCAAAGCGTGAGGAGTACGAATGTGTTGGCGCTTTAGTGGTGGACGAAAAGGATATGGTGCGCATTGCCTTTAGTACAAAGAATGATGTTGTTGAGGAGTATATTGATATACAAAGAGCAGATATCGTGGGTATTGATGTTGTAGATGATTCAAAAATAAAGAAACTCTAAGCAACGACGAGCCCCCATTTTCAATTTGGGCGGGGTGTGGCAGAATTAGCAGAAGAAACCTGAAAATGATGGGTAAGGAGTAACAGCGGGTGTAAAAAAGGTAGGTGATACTGGTAAACTTTGATATGATTTAGTAATAAAGCATTATGCACCAGAGTTATTTTGTTGATATAGTTTATTTTTTAATCCGGTTTTTTGTGGGACCGTTTGTTCAATTGATCTGGGTTAAAAAAGTGACTGGGTTAAGGAAGATACTACCAATACATTCATTAGGAATTAATTAAATTAGGTTGTATACTTAACTTGTGAAAAATAATTCAGAAATAAAAATAATTATTGATACTGACCCAGATCTTGGGTATGAAAAAAACTCGCGACTATATTCTTTTTTTCATTGGTTTTTTGTGCAAGTTTTAAATAATTTGCCAATTTCAACACGCTCGTTCATTAAAAAGAGTCATTATTCTGCACAAAGAGTCATTGAAAAAGCAACGACGCACGAGGCCATTGAGATACTCTACAAACACGGGGTACGTTCAAACTCAAAAACTCTTTTTCAAAAACTTTTCTTTAAAATTTGGTTTGCCACCAATAATCCAAAGGCAGTACGAAACAGACTTAGGCTTGTTACTCGTGAGTTGAAGAAAGCGATACAATCAA
>JBARNW010000128.1:0-4801 GCA_049641785.1 Minisyncoccia bacterium
CTTTCAAAGGGGCACTACAAGGATGGTGAAGACGACAAGACGGCAATGGCGCGCATTGTCGATGAGGAGATAGGTCTTCCTGTTACTCTAGGAGAAACGCTGGGTGAAAATGAATACGTTGCGTCACACCCAGAAAAGGGCAAGTTACTCAAAAAGGTAAAATATTTTCTCGCAGAAGCGCCATACCAAGAGATTGTTTTAAAGAAAAAAGGTGGACTCGATGATACAAAATGGTTCCGCCTCGCAGAGATTATTGATCTCAATATGTATGATGATATGTTGCCTGTGATTACGAAAGCAGTGAATATTCTACTAAAAAAATAAAATAGGATTTATGGAAAAGTTTTCAGCCTTTGAAGAAAAAATTGGTGTTCAATTTCATGACCGCGCGGTTATTCGTGAGGCTTTTACGCACCGCTCTTATATAAATGAAACACGCGAAAAAGGGCTTGCGCACAATGAACGTCTCGAGTTTTTAGGCGACGCAGTTGTAGAGCTTTCGGTTACAGACTTTTTATATAAAAAATATCCTCATGCGACCGAGGGCGACCTAACTAGTTATCGCGCTGCGCTGGTGAATGCTGTGACACTTGGGAATCTTGCGATTGACCTTGGTATGGAGGGATACCTGCTCCTTTCAAAAGGCGAGGCAAAGGACAAGGGCACTAAGGCGCGAGAAATTATTTTGGCGAATGCATTTGAGGCTCTTGTTGGCGCAATATATCTCGATCAAGGGTACCTCTCTGCAGACATTTTTTTAAAGACACATCTTCTCGGCAAGACAGAGGAAATAGTAAAAAAAGAACTTTGGCGTGACGCAAAAAGCTATTTTCAAGAAGAGGCGCAGGAGCATGTCAGCATTACTCCATCATATAAGGTTATTAGAGAGGAGGGCCCTGACCACGATAAGCAGTTTATAGTTGGTGTGTATCTCGACAAGGAGCTTGTAGCAGAGGGTTCAGGAAAGTCAAAACAAGAGGCAGAGCAGAATGCAGCAGCCCAAGGACTTCAGGTGAAAGGGTGGGGCGGTTCTTCCAAGTAGTAAAAAGTTACTAGTCGAATGATAAGGGCGCGAGACCAAAGGGGTCTCGCGCCCTTATCATTCGTGTGTTAAACTAGAGCCATAATGCGCGTAAAAAGTCTCGAGATTTCTGGGTTTAAATCTTTCGCTAAGAAGAGTGTTTTTGAGTTTGGTGCGCAAGTGTCAGCTATTGTGGGCCCAAACGGCTCAGGAAAGTCAAACGTAGCCGAGTCACTTCGATTTGTACTTGGCGAGCAGTCGCTCAAGAGTATGCGTGGCAAGCGCACTGAGGATCTAATTTTTAACGGCTCAAAAAGCGCTGAACGTCAAAATCGCGCAAAAGTAACTATTACTTTTGATAATCGCGACAGAGCGTTTCCTGTTGATTACGATGAGGTATCTATCGCGCGTGAGATTCATCGTGACGCCTCAAGTGAATATTTTTTGAATGGTTCATCGGTGCGCCTAAAGGATGTCATCGAGCTCCTGGCTTCGGTGCATATAGGCGCATCAGGGCACCATATTATTTCACAGGGTGAAGCAGACAGAATTTTAAATTCGTCACCAAAGGATCGTCGCGCAATGATTGAGGATGCGCTTGGACTAAAAATCTATCATTGGAAGATTACAGAGAGTGAAAAGAAACTTTTGAAGACAGAAGAAAATATGCGACAAAGTGAATCACTTCGTCGTGAGATTGCGCCACATATTAAATTCTTGAAAAAACAGGTTGAGAAAGTTGAGCAGGCGAGGGCCCTGCGTGACGAGCTTGCTAGTATGTATGGTGATTATTTGAAGCGCGAGGAAACGTACATTAAGCACACACGCGAGAAATTACATGGAGAAAAAGAAATCCTTGAGCGTGAGCTCCATGAGGCGAATGAGGCACTTGCGCGCGCAGATAGCTTGCGTGGTGTGCAAACAAAAGATAGCGCCGAAGTTGCAGAGCTTGTACGCGTGCGCGCAGAGATGGGGGCGGTTCGTCGTGAGCGTGACGACCTCGCGCGAAAGATTGGACGTCTCGAGGGAATGATTGAGTATGAAGAGCGTCGTTTGAATACGCCACAGGAAGCTCACGAAAAAACGGTAAGCGCAGAGGAGGCAGAAAGCCTTGCGCAAAATCTTTACGACGAGCTCGGCTACGCGGAGGGGAGTGATGACTATATGTATATTAAAGGCGTCGTATCTGCGACACGTAACAAGCTCGGAACGTTCCTGGAGCATATTCGCGGTAGTAGCAGTGTTAATAGCCCTTCTGAGGCCGCAATAATGGCGCTTGAGAATCTTCGCATTGAACACAAAAATCTTTTGGGGGCTCAGCAAAATCTTGAGGATTTAATAGTGGGGTTTGAAATGAAAATGCGCGACCTCGAGACAGTCCTTGAAGCAAGACGCGCGGAAACTACAGATGCAGAGCGTGCATCTTTTGAGTTTCGTGCAAAGAAACAAGAGCTTACATTGAGGCTAAGTATGGTGCGCGAGCACATTGAAAACTTCGCGCGAGACGAAGTTGCTTTCCGTGAGGAACTTCGCGAAGGTGGCATCCTTGTTGGACGTTCAATTTTAGAATACGTGAACAACCATATTGACGTCGAGCTTGCACTCGCTGAGTCGCGCGCAGAACAGGAGGCCCGTAGAAAAAAGATTGAGCGCACTAAAATTCGCCTTGAGGATATCATGGGGGGTGGATCTGGTGAAGATATTATGCGTGAGTATGAAGAGGCGGTAGCTCGTGACGAGTTTCTTGCAAAAGAACTTGAGGATTTGAAACAAAGTGCGGAGTCTTTACGTGTACTCATGCATGAACTTGAAGAAACACTCGACGGACAGTTTAAAGATGGCATTAAAAAAATCAACAAGCAGTTTGGAGATTTTTTTGCACTGATGTTTGGCGGTGGCACAGCGTCACTAGAAGTCGCGATAGAGAAGAAGAGAAAACGCTCAGACACTGAGATTCTAGAAGGACCAGAGGAGCTTGAGGAAGAAGAAACCGAAGAGGGAATTGAGGTCGCAGTTTCTCTACCTCACAAAAAAATCCGTGGACTACAGATGCTTTCTGGTGGCGAACGAGCACTCACATCCATCGCACTTATTTTTGCAGTGTCACAAGTAAACCCACCACCGTTTTTGGTACTTGACGAGACTGACGCAGCTCTCGACGAAGCAAATTCAAAAAAGTACGGCGATATGGTTGCGACACTCGCAAAATATTCACAGCTTATCGTTATTACACACAATCGCGAAACGATGTCCCGCGCTGGTATTATTTACGGAGTTACTATGGGTTCGGATGCAATTTCAAAACTTCTTTCTATTAAATTTGAGGAGGCAGAAGCGATGGCAAAGTAGATATCCACACAGTTAGCATATATATTATATTTGTATATGTTACAATAATAAAATGAAAATTTCATACAAATTAATTTTAATGTTTGTTTTGGTTTCCCTTGTTCCAATAGTAAGCACTAGTTATCTAAGTGTGAATGCAGGAAGAGAAATAATCACAACTTATGTTGGTAAGCACTTAACGGATGAGTCTAAATCACTGATGGAGTCAGTGAATAGGACAATGCAGTCTAGACAACAGGATATTGTAATGCTAAGTGAAAACAGCACCCTAAGAAGTGGTACAGCAAGTAAGGATGAGATTAAAAAGGAGCTTTTGAAATATATTGATAAAAATGTAGGGTATACATCTCTGTCATTTTTTGACATGAATCGTGTCAGGCTTGTTGATACAAAGGATCTTGATCTTAATAAACAGCATGATATGGTTGTTTATTGGGAGGATGTACTCTCTGGGAAAATTAGCGCGGGGCGAGATGTTAGAATAGCGGAGGAGCTTAAGGTCCCAATCATATATTTTGCTTCACCAGTCATGAATTATTCTGGCAAGCCAAGCGGTGTGGTTGTGGCTCGGTATAATCCCGAAAGGACACAGAGATTATTTGATGAGTTTGCTGAAGAAGAAAGAAAAAAGGGAAAAGAAGGGTCTAATTTTACTCTTACAGATAAAGATGGAAATATTATTTTTTCCTCTGACCCATACTACAAAAACAAGATCTTGAAGGAAAAAATAGCTGAAACACCGTCTGTGTTAGCTGCGTCATCTGCAGAAAGCGGTGTTATAGAAGAGCTTGGCCAATTTTCTAAAGAGAAGGTAATTACAGTTTTTGTGAAAGAGAAGGGGACGGATGACTATGCTGGTAATGGGTGGATTCTCTATTCATCGAGCGGTAAAGAAGGTGTTTATAAGCCCATAACTGATTTCAAAAATAAAGTTATTTTACTAAGTGCCCTATTTTTTGCAATAGCAACATTGGTTGGGTTTTTGTACAGTATCGGAATCACTAATTCACTAAAAAAACTAGTACAGGCTTCCGAAAAGGCAGCAGCTGGTGACCTTAGTGACAGAGCTGTCGTTAATTCAAATGACGAGTTTGGCTATCTAGCAAGTGCGTTTAATCAGATGCTTGCGAATTTGGAAGAAGCAGAATTAAGATTAAAAGACGTTAATATTAGTCTTGAACAGCGTGTTGAAGATCGCACAAAAGAATTAAATGAAGCAAAAGCAGGCCTAGAAAAAACTGTCGAAAGCAGAACAGCAGAGCTAAAAGAAAAAGTAGAACAGTTGGAAAAGTTCGAAATGATGACGGTAGGTCGTGAACTTAAAATGAGGGAGCTAAAAAAAGAAATAGATGAACTTAAGGGGCAAGCGCTACAGCCCTAAGGTTAAAAAATAATCATAAAAAACACCCGGCCACTTTAAAGTGGCCGGGT
>JBARNW010000135.1:0-2718 GCA_049641785.1 Minisyncoccia bacterium
GACAAAAACTGTACCATAGTTCATCTGTTTACGCAACGGTCAATGCCTGATATACTAAACCCATATGAAAACCATTTTTGAGACATTTAAGCAAAGCATTTATAATCCGTCTTTTTATCAAAATGCCACTACTATGCAAGTTGGTGAGATTATTCGCTACTACTGGAAGGTCTCTTTATTGCTTTCTATAATCATGACGACGGCACTCGGGGCGATGCTTATTCCGCAGGGTGTTACGTTTTTGAAGTATCATGCGCCAGAAATTATAAAAAATTATTTTCCCGCTGAGCTTGTAATCAGTATTGAAAAAGGGGAGGCATCAGTAAATGTTTCTGAGCCATATGTTGTCCCTGCAAAGGGTGGAACAAAGGACGTGTTAAGCGAGCAGGGGCTCGAGAATATGTTAGTGGTTGACACAAAGAATGATTTTGATAAAAAGAAATTTGAAGAGCACAAGACATTTGCCTTACTGACAAGAACTGAAATAGTGACACAGAGCGACAGGGGGCAAATAACCATTCAGGATCTGCGCGCATTCCCAACCTCGACAATCAGTCAGGAGTGGTTGTTGTCATGGGTTGAAAAAGTGCGTAATTCGCTTTGGTACATCGTAGTCTTTGGTTTGATCGGGACATTCATCGTGGTGTTGCTTGGGTATCTGAAGTATCTTGTGGTTCTGCTTCTTTTTGCTCTAATCCCGCTTTTTATTTCGTATCTTAAAAAGACATTATTGTCGTATGGTGGCGCATATAGGATGAGTCTGTACGCAATCATCCCAGCTCTTGCGCTTAAAACATTACTCAACATCGTTGGTGTATTTTTCATCCCGCCATATTTTACTCTTCTTGTGTTTATGCTCATCATCTCCATCAATATGCGCGACGTTGATTCGCCAACGTTATTTGAAAATAAATAATATAATACAATGGACTATACAAAAATCCCTTCAGATGAAATTATTGAAAAGCTTGTCGTGTCGCTCAAGGAGCGCAACATAAATGCTATCGTTGTAAATACAAAAGAAGAGGCACTCGAGAAAATTACAGATCTCATTCCGGCAGGTGGCTCGGTTATGAATGGCTCATCTACAACACTCAATGAAATTGGTTTTGTTGATTACTTGAAATCAGGGGAGCATGGTTGGAGTAATGTGCATGAACAGATTCTAAATGAAAAAGATCCGACAAAGAAGGCTCGCCTTCGCAAAGAATCAGTACTAGCGGATTATTTTTTGGGGAGCGTACACGCTATTACAGAAGACGGTCAGCTTGTCATAGTCTCGGCGTCTGGGAGTCAGATACCAAGCTATGCATTTACATCTGATAATGTGATATGGGTAGCAGGGACTCAAAAGATAGTGCCAACACTCGACGCAGCGATGGCGCGCATTCGCGACCACGTTGTACCACTCGAGGATGCTCGTACTAAAAACATTGGTTACCCAGGGACAACATGGGCACGCACCCTCATTATTGAGCAGGAGATTATGCCAAATCGGCATCTCACAATAATCCTCGTGAAAGAAAAATTAGGTTTTTGAAATAACAAAAGGCCCACGCTTAATGTGGGACTTTTGTTATTAGCGACGTAGACGAACTAGCAAGTTCGCGTCTTGAACGAAGAATAAAAGAAAGTACTCATTCGCACTTACGAGCCGACACGTAAGTCAATTTGCTAATTGAGGAGCTAATATAGGTAAATATCTCGCGGCTTGCCGTGAGAGAGTATGAATTCTCCAAGAGTCATTCTGCTGAATGAGAAGCGAGTTCCGACAATACCCCGTCAGCTTGCTGCGTGGGACCTTTATTCCAATTTCTTATACACGACTACCCCTAATGCAAATAGGAGCGTCGAAACAATTGCTGATAGGATGCAGTAAATACAGAATGCGCCAATAAGAAACTTTTGTGCGTAAACAAAATAAAGAGATGAGAGAAAACCAAGAGTTGTTGCAAGAGGGATTAGCTTTGCCACAATGAGATTTTTAGTATCTATATACAGAAGCGCGAGAAAACCAATCCCTAAATAGAACAGAACTCCCCACGCGGACAGTGGAATACCAAAAAGCACAGAATATGGCGATTTTGATACAGTGTCGCATCCGCTTGTTATGAAACAAGGTATCGGAGCACCAGACATGCGCTTAGCAAGAAGATATGCTGAGTCGGTAAACCCAACAAGTGCGAGTCCTATGAGTGACCATAAAATTATATTAGGGATTTGCGATCGCATATTCAATAAGAGCCTTTAGTTCCTCAATAGAGCGAGGGTTGTCTGACATTTTATTATTAATGAAAAATGTTGGAGTGTGGTCAATCGCCGACAGCTTTCCACTCTTTTGGTCGCGGGCAACTTTTTCTTTTACTACATCGTTATTTACGTCGTTTTTATATTGAGCAATATCGAGACCAAGTTTCTCCGCGTACCCATCAAAAATTACTGAAGCAGTAGTGCTTTCAGACCATTCGCTTTGGTTTTTGAAGATCAAATCAACCATTTCCCAAAATTTACCCTGCTTGCCGGCCGCTTCAGCTGCATAGGCGGAGGCCAACGCATTCTTGTGCTGAGGAAGGGGGAAGTGGCGATAAGTAAATGAAATGCTGTCTTTGTACTTAGTAAACATTTCTTCGAGCATTGGGTAGTACGCACCACATGCTGGACACTGTAGGTCGCTGTATTCTACGAATGTCACTTTTGGAGTTTTTGATCCTTTTGTAT
>JBARNW010000137.1:0-1918 GCA_049641785.1 Minisyncoccia bacterium
AGCCAGAGCTTTTAGAAAAATTTGAACTGTCTGCATTTGAGCAGAATTTGATGGAGCAGGGGAACGAGGTGGAATCATACGCCAGAAATCTTTTTCCTGGTGGGATAGAGGTTGTAGAGACTGGTGAAAGCGCAGTAGAGGAAACAGCGCGTTTTATGGCATCAAGAATCCCAGCTATTTTTCAAGCCACATTTATTGTGGATGGGTTCATTGCTCGAAACGACGCTCTAGTTTGGGATGAAAAAAATGGTTGTTGGGATCTCTACGAAATAAAAGGGACTAACTCACTCAAGGAAGGGGGGACAGACCACAATCATATTGACGACCTCACATTTCAAGCCTCTGTGCTTAGCCGCGCAGATGTTCCTGTTGGACGGTATTTTCTCGTGCATCTGAACAAGGACTACGTGCGTTTTGGCGCGCTTAACATTCCAGAATTATTTTTAATCGAGGAGCAAACGGAAAAAGTCCTTGCAGGGCTTTCAATCGTTGAAGAACAAATGAAAACCGCGAGGGAGTATTTAACAAGCAAGAGGGAACCAGTTGGTCGCTGCGAGTGTATTTACAATGGAAGAAGCAAGCATTGCACCACATTTAAATATTCAAATCCAGAGGTTCCTAGCTACTCAGTGCATGATATTTCACGTATTGGCAGCAGTAAACGAAAACTGGAAACATTGGTTGACTCAAGAATTTTTGATATTGAAAATGTTCCAGAGGACATGGAGTTTTCAGACATTCAAATAAATCAAATTGCCGTACATCGAAAGGGGAAGTCTATCATAGACATTGATGGCATTAGCGAAGAATTGAAGGATCTCAAATTTCCACTTTATTTTTTTGACTATGAAACGTACGCGCCGGCAATCCCTGCTTTTGACGGCTATAGTCCGTATCAAAGAATCCCATTTCAGTTTTCCCTGCACATTTTAGAAAAACCAGAAGCTGAAATGAAGCACGTAGAATATTTGCATGAGGAAATGAGCGATCCGTCGGAACGTGTCGCGCAACTCCTAGAAGAACATATCGGCGCAGCGGGGACTGTCATTGCATGGAATAAATCGTTTGAGGCTGGGGTGAATAGAGAGCTCGCATTGCGCATGCCACAACACAAAGTTACGATGGAACGTGTAAACAGTATGCTCTATGACCTTATGGATGTGTTCAAAAAACAGCATTTTGTGCATCCTGAATTTCGCGGAAGCACGTCAATAAAAAAAGTTTTACCAGCGCTTGTGCCAGAGCTTTCGTACAAGAATCTCGGCATAAAGGAGGGTGGTCAGGCGTCAAACGCATGGTGGGAAATGCTTGCACACGGCACAACACAAGAAAGAAGTACAGAAATCGCAAAAGACCTAAAGATTTATTGTGGGTTAGATACCTATGCCATGTATGTCATTTGGGAAAAACTTTATAAAATACTTCATTAAAAGAAAATTTCCTGCGTGTATGGTACAATAAATTTAAATTATAAATATATAATATAAAATAAAATGAACGATTTGATTACATGGAGAGAGTCTTATAATCTTGGTATTTCAGAAATTGATCCACAGCATCAAAAATTAATTGGCATTATAAATAAGCTTTATAATGCCATGAAGGCATCTACAGAAAAGGAAGAAATGCAAACGATTCTCAAAGAACTCACTGACTACGCAGATTACCATTTTTCCACAGAAGAAAAACACTTTGAGGAATTTAATTACATAGACAAGGTGCCGCACACAAAGTCACACGATGCATATAAGGAAAAAATAGCTGAATTTTCTAAATCATATGAATCAAACGAGTCAAACACGTTACCGTTTGATTTAATGGATTACCTGGGGAGTTGGTGGACAGGGCATATTTTAGGAGAAGACCGCAAGTATGTTGAATGTTTTCATGAGCACGGCCTAAAATAAAAGCTGTACAC
>JBARNW010000139.1:0-1875 GCA_049641785.1 Minisyncoccia bacterium
ATAATTTTTATTCTAACCTGCGAGTCAAACTGTTGCTCCTTCCATGAAAGTGAGACGTCTTTAAAATCGCTCCACACTCCTTGCTTCAAAACAGCGAGTTCGGACTTCTTGTCAAGTGAAAATTTTATAGAATCATAATTAACCACACCGTCATCCGATGAATCAAAAATATATGCATTTATTGGCAATCCATAACTTAGTAATTTTGTTTCCTTCGCAGGGCTAAAAGAAACTGGAGCATTTTCCCATCCACTAGCATCTTTTTTCTCAATAAATTCTGTTAACTTCTGACCAAGATAAAAAAGCTTGAAAGCGTTGCCTGCTCCTTTTCTCTCTGATAATTTTTCGATTGGCTCAAAATTTATAGCTGGGGTATCTGCTCCCCATCCGCCCCATCGCCCGCGTATAGTAATACCGTTCTCGAGTTCTGGCGGTGTAGATCCAGGGATTGAGAGTAGCGCCACCTTTTTCCCAGACTCCTCAAGCACTTTCCAAATAGGAGCGACTTTTTTTGTTGCAGATGAAAAACCAGGGGCTGAGGGCTTTGCCAATGGCTGACCCTCCACATGCATTGGTCCGTCTGAGATACCATGCACAACTGGATGAGCGCCAGTCAAAAGGGATGCGAAGTTAACTGGCGTGTGTCCAGGGAAATCTGGAATGGAGTACCCATAACTGCCGTTCTTCATCATTTTTTTTAGATTTGGCAATTTTCCCTCCTCTGCCCATCTGAAAATAGTAAACATATCTGGCTCTGCTCGAAGACCATCTGGGATAAACCAATATACTTTTTCTGGTTTTGTTGGAGCTAGAGTATTAGAAAAATAGAATCCGGAACCAACCAAAAGTGCGACAACAATGAAGTTAAGTACGTTTTTTGTATTTACCATGATATTTAAAATTAATGAAGCAAGTATATCATAGTCAATTATCAAACACACAATAACAGAGCCGTGTGGCCATCGTTAACATACAGATAAATTAAAAAACACCAGATTCAACTGATGTTTTTTAATTTGTGCGCACAAATTCATTTTTGTGGACCCGAGGAGAGTCGAACTCCTTACCTCCGGAGTGCAAAACCGGCGCTCTAGCCAAGTGAGCTACGGGCCCGAGATTAGTTAAAAGTCTTAAAGTCTTAAAGTCTTAAAGTCAGAAGCGGGCTCAAAAACACCCATACTTTTGACTTTTGACTTTTAAACTTTTTGACTAGCCTATTCTACCTTATTTTTTCGTTAATGCAAGGGTAAGCACATAATCTATAAACTCCGGGAGCGCGAGCCCATTGAGCGCGAGGGATTTCATCAGAAGCGAGGTATTTGTAAGTCCAGGCAAAGTATTTACCTCTAGAAGACATGGCCCATCATCCGTCATTATGAAATCATATCGTGCATAATGACGAGCTCCCAAGTGAACATGTGCGCGAAGCGCTACTTCCTCAAGCGCTCGACGCTCAGCACTACTCATGCGTGCTGGCCCTACAGGATGTATCAGGTTTTTGTATTTTTGGTCATAATCAAAAATCTTTCCTTCTGGAAGAAGTACTTCTAGTGGCGGTGTTGCATATGAACCAAGTCCATCGTACGAATCAACGATACCAACAGTTACTTCGCGCCCTCTCACATATTCCTCAATGATTGCTTTTTCCGAGTACGCAAGCGCTCCCTCTATCGCAGACACTAATTCACGAGAATCATTTGCGAGAGAGATACCGACAGATGAACCTCCAGTCAAAGGCTTCACTACCCATGGAGCGCGAACTTCATTTCCAACCCGCGTGATCACTTCGCCCACCTCTTCACCACGAGCAACAACTATGCCGTGCGGAACTTTTATTCCAATCGCAGAAAAATATTTTTTGGCAAGATCCTTGTT
>JBARNW010000039.1:0-1684 GCA_049641785.1 Minisyncoccia bacterium
ATAGATGCAGTCCTATTCATTACAATCGCGTCTTCAATAAACGAGATGTTCTCTTTGCGGTCGCTCTCGCGTATGAATTTTATAATTTCGCGAAATGGCTTGCCTATAGCCTCCTCTTTGCCCCACCCGGTAATCACGCTCGCGGATTTATTCCATAATATTATTTTCCAATCACGGTCAATAGCAATAATGCCATCACCAACACTATCCAGCATAGTCCTCTCGCGGTCACGCTGTTTTTTCATTACTGCCCTGCTTCTTAAAATAAAGTAGGAGAATAGACCTGTGACAAAAATAATGATCGACCAAATAATAGCAAGTATTATAGTTTGTATATTACGCTCAGCAAACGCAGTGCGCGTAGGTTGCAAGATCTCAATTCCAAATCCATAGTCGGCCACATGTGAATATGCGGCCACGTGTTTCTCAGCACTGGCAAAATCTTTTTCGTGGATCTCAACACCACTACCTCCAGCAAGAAGTCTCTGAACGGTCTCAGACGAGGAGTAGTCCACCAAATCATCCTCGGGCTTCAGATGGTTGTGCGCCACAAGCTGTCCTCGTTTGTCTACAATAAAAACCAGACTGTCAGTCCCAGGGTCTATGTCTTTGCTCCAGCCAACTATTTCATCAAGTTTTATGGTTAGTAAAAGAAACCCTAGAGGCTTCTCTTTGGGTGACATTATGGGGACGGCAATAGATACTACATTGTACTTCGGCTCCACCACTCGCCTGAAGGCTTCGGAAACATATGGCTTCCACTCTTTGCTCACTCCTTGAAAATAGTCGCGGTGTGCAAAACTTTTACCAATAAGCTCTGGTGTCTGTGGAATAACCGCCTTAATAACCCCGCCTGTATCAAAAAACCCAATCATCTCAATATAAGGGAACGCTTGCGGGATACCCTCGAACGCTTTCATCGACTCACCCCAGTTACCCTTTTCTATGTTTTGATAGACCAATGGGCGCGAAGCGAGTGAAGTGCCAATATTAATGATGCCGTCAAACTTTTCATGGATAAGCAATGCTCCAAGTTTTGCAACAGAACCTCTGCGTTCAAGCGCGACCTGTGTTTGGTGGTCAAACTCGCGGACAACCAAATACACGCCCACCAAAACCAATGGCAACGTTATCAAAAAAAGCGTAACGAATATTGGCGGGCGTTTCATTTCTTCGTTTTTTCCTTTACTGCCCCCCCCCCCGACAATCGGTGTGGCCCTTTCTGTATTATTCATGTGTTTATATTGTACACGCATTGCATACTATATAGTAGTAAAGTTATCCACAGTTGTTTCTATATATCTATTCATCGACATTCAGTGTAAAATAAAAGTAATGAAACTTCGTACAAAATTTATTTTATTTTTTGGAATATTCCTTTTTGTTATAGCGCTTAGCGTTTCTTTTTATGCGCAGTACATAGTGGGTGGCATTTTTAAACATCAGGCAGTCAGCAATCTTCGTATCATTGCCGAGCAGAGCGAGAGCGCGTACCTTTCATTTTTAGGGACAATGAAGGTGCGTGTAATAGACTGGACATCGGACGCTGCGCTACGAGACCGCGCAAAGGCAGTGATGAACTCACCGATTGACTCTAAAGAAAGAGAGCTCGCCGCAAAAGAATTTGGTAGGTATGTGGTAGAAAAAAAGATGCCGTTCGATAAGACTATTTTTATCACAGACC
>JBARNW010000145.1:0-5683 GCA_049641785.1 Minisyncoccia bacterium
GTAATTTTAACCAAGTATTTTTTGGACAAAAAACATAGTCAAGAAATGTTGTTTTAGATATTATCACCTGCCAATTGTATCATAAATTAAAAAACACCAAGTAGGCGTTTTTTATACAGAAACTAACGAGTATGATCAACCATTCCTTTGTTTACCATTCCAACAGCCCTTGAGAGAAGTTTCCATTTTATTGTTAATTCTTCGAGCACATCACTAGAGGCAGTAGTTTCTTCCTTTAAAGCTTTAAGCTTCGCAAAAATTGGCTTGAGTGCTTCCTTTGCTTGGTCTCTCAGTGGGTGTTTGCGCTCTGGGTCTGAAGAAAGATCAACGATTGCATTTAGTTGATCGAGAGAGTATGTTGCTTCAAAATCAGCAACCATGTTTTCAAATTCTACAATTTTCTCCTCGGGCCCTTTCTTTGTTTCAACTTGAACAGGATGGTCGGAGAGCCACTGCTCAGCAACTGCAATTTCCTCTGAAGTAGCTGAGACTTGCCCTTTTTCATTTTTTACTGGGATAGCTTCAGGTGTCGCATTTAGTGCGGATGGTAGTTCAAAGTTCATATGAGTATTTACATTAATTTTTTTATTCAGAATTCCTAGGTAGCCAATCCATGAGCTTTTTGCGATGCTGATCGAGGGACCAAAGGTCGCCATGAGTAAAGAGTGCTGTGTGGGCATCTCTAAATTTTTGGAGGAGTGCCGAAGTAGCCTTTGGCCAACCAGCTGGCATATTTTTATTATAAGACTCAAGAAATTCTGATACAGGGATCAAAACTGGAGCTTCTTTCATATTTTTCTTAGTTCCAAGCATGGGTTCATAATACCACAAAAAATCTATAAAAACAAGCTTAAAATAAATTTCGCAAAAGGCTCACAATTGTAATCGGGCCAACTCCTCCAGGAACTGGGGTCATAAATGAAGCTCTGCTTTTACAGGCTGGGTCAATGTCACCAACAAGTTTTCCTGCTTGCTCGCTTGCGCCTGCGTCTATTAGGACTACGCCATCTTTTATCATCTCTGGTTTAATGCTATGAGGGACGCCAATCCCAGAAATAATAATGTCCGCATTTTTATACAAAGCAAGTTTTCCTTTTTCACTTGTTTTTATATCAACAACATCATGCGGAACATTCATTCGCTTAAGCATCAGATGCGTCGGCTCGCCCACTAGTCGTCCCTGCCCTACCACAACAATTTTCTTACCTGAGAGTTTAATATTGCATGACTCCAGTATCTCGTGTACCGCTTGAGCGACGGGGGGAGTTCTGTCTATTTTTCCTTTCGTATAACTTTCTTTTGCAATAGTTCCAAGCACGTCAATATCCTTTTGTGCTGGAATTGCATCAAGCACAGTTTGTGTGTCTACCCCTGCTGTAAGCGGGAGCTGTATGACTATTCCATCATAATCTTTTTCTCCGAGCTCGCGTACAATTTCTACAGCCTCCTCTGTATTTTTAGTGTCTGGATATTTTTTAACATCTACTGCGATACCCACACGCTCTGCAACGCGTGATTTCATTTTTACAAATTGCTCGGTAGCTGAATCATCAGATTCACGTCCTGGACGCTTATTGCCTCCAAACACTACAAAGCAAACTTTTTTAGGTACAGAAAACAACAGCTCTGTAGACAGCTTTTCTTCGAGTGTTTTTGCGATTTTGTTACCGTCAACAAGCATTATTATTTTACTCTGTTGTCACTCCGTCAAAATGTTCCTCTTGCTCATCTGACTTGGTGTGGTGTATCGTACTGTCTTTGTGCTCAGCTGGTGAGTAAATACTATAGAGCTTGAGATGTGTGCCGCCCGTGTTAATAACATTATGTTTTGTCCCCTGCGGAATTACCACCGCAAATCCATCAGAAACATTGTGCTCTACACCATCAAGAATTACTTTGCCCTCCCCTTTTTCAAAACGTAGGAACTGATCTAGGTGGTGTGTTTCCTCGCCAATCTCTTCGCCAGGGGCAATGCTCATTAGTACGAGTTGGCTATTTTTTGCCGTATAAAGCACTCGACGGTAATCCGTGTTTTCTAATGTCTCCTTTTCAATATTTGTAATATATCCTTTCATCTTGGAATTGTAACATATTTGTATAGCAAGAAAAAAGACGGTTCCTTTATGGAACCGTCTTGGGTTTTACTGCACGCTGTGCTTAGTGCCCGGGAGCCTTTACTTCGTAGCCGATGCCGGCCAGGATCTGGACTGCGGCGACTTCAAACTCGCCGATAGTGGTCGAGAACGTCGGACCGCCGCTGCCGTTCTGGATCAGGATGGTGTCGTCGACCTTGGTCGTCTTCAGGCTATTGACCTTTTGGCCTGTTGCCGTGACCCCGTGATGATGGTCCCACTTGTTGTCGGGAATATCCTGCGGGTTAACGCGGGCCATGATACCGCCTTTGAGTTGGACAGGCACGGTTTGGGTGCGTTTATTTCCCTGATTTGCTTTGTTCATGTAAAACTCCTTGTCAGTTGAAAGAACATTCGCTAAATACCTCTTTTGGTAAAAAACGAAATCGGCCCGGATGGGTCGATTTGCACATATTACACTATTCAAAATTATTGTCAAGTTTTTCTGCTAGGTGGTCTTGTTGACTATTTTTAGCCTTATTATTTTTATGTACCATGCGAACAGCAATATATATGCCGACAAGTAGCGCAATCATCAACCACAAAAACTTAATTGTATCGCCAGAAATAACAGCCTCGCTCGCATACGTAGAAATAATCGCAAATGGCAATTCAGCAAGAAGTGTGAGTAATAGGTATGACAAAAAATTATAGCGAATAATGCCAAAGGCATACCCAAGCTCAGCAGGAAGAACGAGTCGCAAAAGCAATCCTTTAAAAAAGGTAGTGTGCTTTTTAACTGTGCTACTGAGCTCATCAATTTTTTCAGGCGAGACAAAATAACAAACAGCCTTGTATCCCAAATATCGTCCTATAAAATAGGATATCGTGTCACCAATAAGCCACCCACTCAACAAAAATACTGTAGTGGGGACACTCCCCCAGATAACAACGGCGATTGGAACGAGCGGGATGCTCGTTAATGGACTGATGAGCGCAGCCACAACTGCTAGTAATATAAAAACAAAAACCGCAAGTATTTCGTTTTGAATTACCAATTCATTAAAAATGTCTACGATTAGATAAAACTCTTTCTGAATAACGCTTGAGTACCAAAATAAAAAAGCGAGCACTATTGAGAGAAGTAAAAATAGAATGAGGCGCTTATTCATACAATTATATTAGTATAACAGATTCGACACACACTGAAATATCTTGTTTTTATGAAATTACAAGAACAGTAAATCGCGGTCCAAATCATCAGAATCAGTTCCAACCTTCTTCTGTTTTAATGCGTTTTGTGTTGAACCAAGATAAACCACTCGTTTCCCAAATTTATCCTCTAGTGAATCAATTTGCTTATGTATTAAATCAAACTTGTCGCCCTTTGCCGTACCACCAAACAAATCTGCTTGAGGAGTAAAATCAGCTGTGAGATCTTCTAATATTACTCCAGTAGTTCGGTAAATAACATTTTTTACGTAGATTTTCTTAAACAAATCGCGAGCGAGCGAAAGTGAAACTTCTGGCGAGTTTGAAGGCGCTGGGAGCGCGGTTCCTGCCGATACTATTTTGAAATCTTGAGTTTTTAGAAAAATAGAGATTTTTTTAGGCACCAGTTCGTAATACCGCGCTTTCCTACAGGCATCCTCGATATGCTTTGAGATCTGTGACCAGAGAAAAGTTCTGTTATTAGTAGATGGATGAAATGTTTTAGTCTTTTGTATTGATGAATATGTTGTTTTTATCTCAGTGTCTACATTCATAACAGAAATACAATTCAGTTCATGCCAAATCGCTTCATAAGGTTTCGATAGATATTGTTCTACCCACGAAATATCTTTACTGCTAAAATCAAGCGCAGTATGAACCCCTATATTTTTTAAAAGCTCGGATGTTTTTGGTCCGATACCCCAAACTTTGCCAATAGGTACCTTTGCAAGGAAATCCAGTGCTGTAACAGCATCAATAATAGTCAGGCCATTTGGTTTCATCCAATTTGATGCAATTTTTGCAAGAACCTTTGTTGGTGCGAGACCAATGGATACGGAGAGCCCAAGCTCGTCATTGATTTCTTTTTTGATTTTCTCTGCGACACCACGATACGTCATCTTGAGTGTTCTATCGAGACCAGTGACGTCCGCAAAGCATTCATCAATACTGTACTCCTCAACCCCATAGGCATACCTGCCAACGATTTCAAACATCATGCCTGAATAGCGGGCATACGACTGATAGTCGCCAGGGAGAACGATAACGTTTGGAAAATCTTTTTTAACTTTAAAAATCGGCATGCCTCGCGTCACACCAAGCGCCTTTGCCTCGTATGAAAGAGCTGACACTATTCCACGCTCCTCGCCAGTGACTACAGGCAGACCTTTTAATTTCGGATTTTTTGCCACCTCCACACCAACAAAAAACGCATCTCCATCAATATGAAAAATTACCATTGGCGCGCTAGCAAGATTGCTCATCAACCTATTATATCAAAAACCTACTTTGATATAACAAACAAAATCGAAAAAAGGAGAAGCGTAATAATTGCAAAAACTCCTACCGTTTTCAGAAATAAATTGAGCGCCTCGACCTTTTTCCCATCAACAAGCAGTTGCACTGGTTTAAAGAAAAATATATATGCCATAATTCCGGCAGAAAGCACAAAAAGCGAAAGCATTGCAATACCAACCAACACCGGAGCAACAGGCTCAGGCGCTTTTTCTGTGTAAAACATGCCCAAAGCAACTATAGTAATATATAACGTAGCAGATAATGCATTTATAATTGGATTCTCGGTCATATAATAAGTGTACCAAATTCTCTGCAAGAGGCCATATTGCCTGTTTCTGTTTCTTGGCTGGGAGTTTGGGACGAAGTGGGAACCTATTTAAGCGGTTTTGTTGGGGCTAGTTTTCACATCTAATTTCACAGAGGAGTGCAGGTGTGACCCCTTAAAGTTTAGGATTAAATATTATAATTTCTTTGCCTCAATTTTCTGATTCTTTTTGACATCATCCAAAAATATCTTTGAACTATGAATATTCCCACTGTAGTAATACGACAACGAATTTTCCTCAAAATTATAGACCATATTCTTTTTCAAAAACTGATCCAAAATTTCTCGCCCCTGTTTTTCAAGTAAGTCTTTTTTACCTTCTGGCAAGGTTTCAGCTTCATAAAATTCTTGCTTGAAACCCTGATACAGCCTAGGAAATGCTTCGGCTAACTTTGAAAATATTGGGATATGTAAATCTTTCGCCTGTGCCTCATTCGGTTTTTCAGAGAAAGCATAAAAACCGAACATGTAGAAATACACCAAAATCATTGAAGGAAAGTAGCCCATATAATTTGGCATGTATCCGTCTTTCCCTTCGCCAAGAATTTTTTCCTTTAACTTTTCTACAAAAACGCTATAAGCAACATTATTCTCAAATCCATTTTCCTGTATTTCCAGAAAATAATAGTTGAGTTGATGTACTTTCAATCTAAATATTTCCTCGTTTTCAATCCTATATTTACTTATGGAATTATAGAAAAGATGATATAAAAACTTCCCAGTATTTTTTCTTACATCTTCGCTTTTATCCTCAGTTCTTACGCCCCATGTGTAATAG
>JBARNW010000014.1:0-8470 GCA_049641785.1 Minisyncoccia bacterium
ACGCAGTTCTTTTATAAGGAGGACATCATGGACGGAGACGCTTCTATCATATTTGGCGAAGGTTGGGAAGAAATCAACAACGACGGCTGGAAAAAGGAAGGCTGGGATGGATAATCCCAGCACCACACCATCACAGGGGCCCACACAAGGGTCCCCTTTTTATTGACATCGTTCTCCATAGGGCGGTCCTATGTAAATTTGCATTTATGTGGAGTTTCTTGTATATTATGTGAGTTAATAACAAGCCGAGTTTACGCCTAACCCTCTCCTCCCCCGTCATCGCCGTTCTGGAGAAAAGCGTAACTCACACATCCCGCTTGTACTACATAATGTAGGTTTGATGGGATTTTTTAATTCATGAAAAAAGATACGACAGTAGAAGAAACAACAGTAGAGGCTCCGTTGTCATTTATGGCGACACTTATGGCTGATGTAAAGGCACTCCCTGAGAATGATTCTCTCGTGGAGGGGCCAGTCATTAGCGTTGCAAAATCATGTGTGTATGTGAACCTTGGCGCTATCGGCACAGGCATCATTTACGGACGTGAATTTATCAACGCGCGCGATGTCATCAAGAAGTTGAACATAGGCGACACAATTACTGCAAAGGTAGTCGACACAAACAACGAAGACGGCTATATTGAGCTTTCCCTAAAAGAGGCTCGACAGGCTATTATTTGGAGCGAGGCCGAGGAAGCTATCAAATCAAAGAAGGCCCTCGAGCTACCTGTAAAGGAGGCAAATAAAGGTGGACTTATTATTGAGTGGCAAGGGATTCAAGGTTTCCTTCCTGCTTCACAGCTAAAGAGCGAGAACTACCCTCGTGTAGACGATGGCGACAAGGATAAGATTCTTGTTGAACTCAAGAAGCTTATTGGCAAGCGTATTGCTGTGACCATCATTGGCGCATCACCAAAAGAAGGAAAGCTCATCTTCTCGGAAAAAGAGCAGGGAGTAAAGGAGAAGCGAGAGATTTCAGGAAAATATTCAAACGGTGATGAACTAGATGGTTCGATCTCCGGAATTGTTGACTTTGGTGTATTCGTAAAACTCGAGGATGGAGTAGAAGGTCTTGTACACATCTCTGAAATCGGCTGGGGTCTCGTGGATGATCCACGCAAAATGTTTAAGATTGGCGAGAAGGTCCGTGTAAAGGTTATTGAAATCAAAGACGGCAAAATCTCTCTTTCTATCAAGGCCCTCAAGGAGAACCCTTGGAAAGACGCTGAGAAGCGCTACAAGAAAGGAGATACGGTTACCGGCATTGTTATCAAGTTCAATAATTATGGCGCACTTGTATCTCTCGAAGAAGGGATTGCTGGACTCGTGCATGTGTCTGAGTTTGGCACAGAAGAGGAGCTTAAGAAGAAGCTCGAGTTGGGCCGAACATATCCATTCACCATTACTCTCTTTGATGCAAAGGACCAGAAAATGACCCTTTCATACACAGAGAAGAAATAGTTCACAAGAAAAGCAGAAAAATAAAAAAACCACCAACAACTTATTGGTGGTCTTTTTATTTTTCTGCTTTTCTATCTATCCCGCACTCGACGCGCAATCCACATAACCATACGGTACGCTGCATAAAGTAAGATTCCATAAAATACAACCTTCCATTTAAAAGTATACTCAAGTACGGCAAGGCTTGCGAGCATTGCATATGCAAATGGTTTTTTTGTAGCATTTGACACGCTGGCAATAACATCCTTTTCATTATTCTTGCCATCTTCCTGCGCAAGTATTTTTTGCTTGTTCTCGCTGGTTAGCTTTATTTCTTGAAGTTTTTTATCCTTTGCAAGAGCGAATTTATACCCTTCTTCGACTCGAAAACGCTCCACAATATTTGTGCTGGTTATTGCAGCTGTTTCTATTGGTTCAGGAATAGTTTCATCTATTTTCCTTAACGTATGTAAAATAGTGCCAACTGATGTTGACGCTCTCTCTAAAATCAACTCTGCCTCCGCTTTATTTTTTAATGAGAGCTCAAGTTCTCTGCCATCAGATATTCCATCTCCATCAGTATCTTTTTTAAGAGGGTCAGTTCCATTTCGGAGTTCATCAACGTCAGATATTCCGTCACCATCGTCATCCAGATCGTCTCTATCCCCGATATCGTCACTATCGCTGTCGATATCGACATCGCGCTCACTCTTTCCTGTTTCTGTATTATCAAGCGTAACTGAACTTTTTACTCCACTAGCCGATGATGCTGTTGTCCCAACTATGCGTGCAGTTATTGCATGCTTCCCGCTTGTTGCCTCCCAATCGATCCACATATCACGCACACGACCACCAGATGACAAAGAAAAATTTGTTTTTCCAATAAACACACCATTGTCCAAAAATTCAACCGTGCCTTCCAGGTTATAGGAACTGCCATTGAAGACAATCGTGTAGATTCTAATCTTTTCTCCGTCAAAAAATGGGTCCTTTGAGAACCAAATATTAGCAGGTACAAATCCAACATTTTTAATAGGCTGCGATGCCGCATATGAAAAAGAAACAAATAAAATGTTCAACAACAAAATAAAAAAGACTTTCTGTATCATAGTTTTAAAATTCAAAAGAAAAATGCCCGAGATTACTCAACGTGCATTTCTCCTTACTGGCAACTACGCTGTTGCCTCAACCTCACATGTCTTGCAGTCACCTTTATGTGTTGCAGCGATGTAAATTGCCGAAAGTCCAACAAGAATATACACGATCTGTTCAGCTACTGGCCAATTACCAAGTAGCATGGTTACAAGATTATAACTAGGATTAACCCCAACGAGGCCCCAATTTATGCCTCCTACAATAACGAGCACAAACGAAATTACATGTAATACTTTCATAATGAATATCTTTGTATTTTACTCGACCTTTACGATACAGTATACACCTATACTTCACTGATAGAAACAAGGATCTGTGTATAACTTTTTATATGTGCCACCTAGTCATCCTCTCTTTCGTCTGCCACCCCCTTGTGGTTATCGCTTACAGGAGCAAGTGGAACACCCATTGCTTCGCTTTCTGTAGAAAAATCTGTGGTTGGTGTGTATGAGGTCACAGGAGTCTCTCTGATCTCCTCAATACGACTATCGTCATTTCTTGCCTTTTCCTTTACTTCTATGTCTGTTTCATAATCACTTATTTGAATTACCGGTGAGGATTGGGGTGTAGATTGTGTTTGTGGAATATAATCCAGCACAGTGTCACCACGGTAATTATCTTTTTTGTCATACTCATCTCTATGATACTTCTTTTTTAGATCCTTCTGCTTCCTCTCTGCATCGCCACGCACCTCGCGAATTTTTTCAACAGCGTCCCTGATTGACTTATTATCAACACGAGAGGTGTCGTCAACTGAAGTTGTTATGCGATGAGTACTTGTTGATATTACGCCAATTGAATCGTCGTTACCATCTTTATCCTCCAACTCGGAAATAGCTCTTTCGTGAGCATTAAGTACCTCTGAAAACAATGAAGCGGTCCCCAGCGCATCTTCGACGTCCTCGTCATTCTCAAATTTTGCGATACGATTTTTTACACGCTCTGTGTAATGCTCAAGATTTTGTTCTGCGATCTGCCGTACTTCTACTGGCACATTTTGTGTCACAGCAAGTTTTTCAACCTCTTCGAGGCGTCTCTCAACAAGGCGAATTTCCCACTCTGCCTTTGCTTTTTGGGTTATTGCAGTCGCTCCGAGTACCGCCTCGTTTACATGTATCTTTATTGGGAACAGGGTATCTCCTGGAACAGTGTTCTCTGCCGCAAAGGAAACGGAGCTCCCCATCAAAAGTCCTCCAAGGACCAAAACTGAGATACTCTTTTTGTTTCTAAAATTATAAATATTAAAAGGTGATGGAATCGCGCGAGGAATACTTACTGGGTTTGCTTTCACGTGGCGAAAAAGCGCGCTTTTTATCTCTGCTTTTTCTGAAGCAGAAAGTCGCGTGTGTTTCGCTCCATTCTTTAGTTGTTTAATTATGTTTTCCATGTTTTTTGGGAGGAAGCGAGGACTTTGAGTTTCTCTATTGCCCTATGAATGCGCACAGATATGACATTTTCTGATTCGTGAAGAATGTTAGCCATATCTTTTACAGAGAGCCCGTCAATGTGTCGCATTACGAGAGCCTCACGATATTTGTCTGGAAGTTGCTCCAAAAGCGCTTGCGCATGCTCGTACTCATCACGAGATTCAATGTTGTGCATCGGTTCAAAACCAATATCAAACCCTTCATCGTCGCGCATCTGATCAAGGGATATTTCCTTCTTTTTTCGATATTCATCAATAATAAGGTTGTTTGCAATACGGTAAAGAAATGCGCGAGTATTGTCTATTTCCTTACCCTGTGACATGTAATCCCAAAGGCGTACAAACGCTAATTGTGTCAGATCTTTTGCTTTCTCACGGTCTGACACACGAAAAACGCAGTGCCGAAATATCGCATCGGCAAACTGTTCGTATATTTTATTGAATTCTTGTTCAATCGCATTTGGGTTCATGCCTACATATGTGAAGACGGCCTTAAACTGCCGTTCTTACAGAAATAATAGCACAAACAACAAAAAACGCCTTTCAAGATGGCGTTTTTTGTTTAGTATATAGGACTACCCTATGAATGTAAGAGCTTTGCCCTTTTGTCCTGCGCGGCCAGTACGACCAATGCGGTGTACATAATCATCGTATGTTTCAGGAATGTCAAAGTTAATCACGTGCGATACACCGGCTATATCGAGGCCGCGTGCAGCAACGTCTGTTGCCACTAGGATCTGCGCCAGACCTTTTTTGAAGGTATCGAGAGCTCGTTGGCGCTGCCCCTGATTTTTATCTCCATGAATAGACTGCGCCTTGAACCCCTTTTTTCCAAGAGCTACAGAAAGTTTTTCTACGCCGTGCTTTGTTCGTCCGAAGATGAGAACTTTTTTAAATTCTGGCTGAATCAAAAGGTCGTGAAGCACTTCTAATTTATCCTCCCCTGCCTTTATCTTCACAACATCCTGCTCAACGTTCTTTGACGTATCCTGTGTTTTTACAGAAACCATCACCGGCTCCTTGAGAAAATCTTTAATGAGTACAGCGATTTCTGGAGAAAGCGTTGCTGAGAAAAATAGCGTATGACGTTCTTTTGGCATAAGCGCAAGCATATAACGCATGTCGTGAATGAAACCCATATCCAACATTCTATCTGCTTCGTCGAGAACGACTGATTTGAAATCAGCAAGGTTGATACACTTGCGTTCAATCAGATCTTTGATACGTCCTGGTGTGCCAATAATAAAGTTATGCTGATAGCGGAGGTCAGAAATCTGACGACCAATAGCTGCGCCGCCAACACAGCACACCGAGAAAATCTTGAAACCTTTTACGAAACCCTTGAGTTCCATTTCGATTTGCTGAGCAAGCTCGCGTGTTGGAGCCATCACAATCACCTTCTCCTTTGGATTTGCAAGGACTTTGTTGATAAGCGGAATAAGAAACGCGGCTGTTTTACCAGTACCTGTATTTGCAATACCCACGAGGTCGTGTCCGTGCAAAATGTGAGGAATCACTCTGTCCTGAATCGGTGTCGGCTCATTGTAACCCTTTGTCAAAATGTTTGCCTTCAAACGCTCATCGATTATAAAATCCTTGAACAAGTGCTCAGGGGTAAAAACCACTGCCTCTTCTGTGATAACAGTTTTGTTGATGAATCTTGAAATGTCTATATGCTGACCCTTTCGCGGTCCGCGCTTACCACCTCCACGACTTGAACCTCCGCGTGATGCATTAAAAGTACGGCCGAGTGGTGGGCGTGAGGAAAATGCGCGAGGCGCTGATGTTGCGTCTGTTTTTGAGCGTGAGCTTGAGTACGAACGTGATGTTCCACTTGAGGCACCGCCAGTGCGAGGTCTTGATGACGAACTCGAACGTGACGAATTAGAAGACTCGCGTCTTGGACGGAGACCACTAGAGCTTGTGCTTCTACTAAATGATTTTTTTTGTTCCATATTGTATTGTTCTAAAAGACCTGCTTTCACAGACCTATAATTAATTCTTCGTTAATTTCTCTGAAGCCTCTGTATGATGCGAAGAATGTGCTTTTAGGACAACCCCTTTCGGGAAAAACCCGAGACAAAAACTCTATGAGATGAAGTTAAAACAAGTATATACCATTTAAGCTTTTTTGTCAAATTCTAGTGTACAGTCCTTTCAAGTTCTTCTGAAATCAAAAAAAGCCTCCTCTCTACTTCGTTAAGCACCTCTTCATTCCCTCTTTTTAGAGTACCTTCGTTCATTTTTATTGCATTCATCCAATCAACGAGGTTCCCCTGATAAGTAGCCAAATATTCCATATCAGTTGTGTCACCATCATTGAGCATTTTAAGAACTGTATCAAAGATTGGTTTTGTTATAGAAAGTTGCCCCCTAATTTCATCCACGCTTAATCGGACCTTTGTTTCTTCGAGTGTGAGATTGTGTTGGGGACTGTCACACTTATTAGTATGTTCAAAACGAAATTGTTCCATTTCAACATTATAACCCATACATTAAAAAACAAAAACCGCAGGCAATTAATGCCTGCGGTTAAAATTTACTAAAAATCAAAGTGATTGTGTGCGCAACCCTTCACGCACCATCTGCCAAACTGATGCAATCCCGACAAGAAGGTTGAATTGCTGACTGACAGTATCGACATTATGACTTGAAAGCTGGCAACCTCTATCGCCAAAATCTCGTGGCATAGTCCCCAAACATGCGCAATTACCGCGTGTGTTCATATGCAATACGCCATTATCACGCAACCGTACCACAAAATCACCATGCCAAGACTTGCAATGAAGCTGTCCATCAACATGTGGCATAAAAAAATGCGCCTTCATTGCTTCAATTGCTCTTTCAAGGTCAATATTACTACCGAGCGATTCAAGATACTTGCGTGCTTGTGTAGAGACAGCTAGCTCGAGTCCTGCACCATGAAACTGTCCTAGTTCTCGAGCCACAAAAGTTTCTACGACAAAAAGTTGCGTATGGCCTCCTTGTTGCACTTCCACGTTTTGCTCATCATCCTCATAGAGCAAATGTTGCAAAATGAAGAAGATCTCTGCAAGAGTGGATCCAAGGTCTCGCATTTGAATAGAATACTCCACAGTATTGCTTTCCTCGATAAACGATGGGACCTCGATGCACACAAAACCATCGAGCCCTTTTGATACTCTGGCGCAACCATACCAGCCAAACGAGCCACCAAAGATGGACGGTGGTATGTATCCCTGCCCATGACGTGAAGCATAGTGCGTTTCAGCTCCTGTGAGACTCACAAATTTAAGCCAATACTCAAGAGGTACAAAAACCTGAAAATGTGTACCACTAAAGCCGAGATTATAGACTTCTGGCAACCTCTTACCCTGTACCAATGGAAAGAATTCCATGACTTTCTCCTTTTAAAGAATGATCTGTGTTGATACTACGTAAAAGAACATTGGAATGCAAGGATGACTACTTATCCAAATCCAGCACCTCGTCAATTCGAATCTGATGCACAAATTCAGGAACGTGAGAAACGAGGATCATCGCGCCTTCGTATTGATCTAAAGCCTTTGCAATAACTGGCAAATGGCGAAAATTGATATGGTTTGTTGGTTCGTCTAAAATTAGTAAACCTGGTTTCTCAAGCACAAGCTGAGCAAACGCCACAAGACCCTTCTGCCCCTCTGAAAGACTACCAATCTTTGTATAAATAACATCCGATGTAATGAGGAAACTTGCGGCAACGGCGCGCATACGTTCTTCATCTAGTTTACCGTCCACAGCCTGCGCCGCGCGAGCAAGCGACTGGTACACTGTGTCATTAAAATCTAGTGTAGAAAAATCTTGGCGATAGTAGCCCACACGTACCCCTTCAGCAATCTTTGCGCCTTTTGCATTCCCTGTTGCAATGGATTCAAGAAGTGTAGATTTACCAATTCCGTTTGGTCCGGCAAGCAAGAGATGAAATTTTTTCTTTAGCAAAAGTTTTATTTTCTTTTCAACTGGCTTATGATTTTTCAATACAGAAAATGATGAGATGTTCAAAAGCTCCCCAGTAAGCTCGGGCTGTGATGGAATAGTAAATGCGCGAATCGTTTTGTCTTCCTTGCGGATGTCCACTTTTGCCTCTTCCATCTCCTCTGCTTTTTCACGCATACGCTTTGCAACCATACGCATCTGACCACCCTTCATCGCAAAAAAGTTTGCTTTGTCCTTGTTTGCCTGAATCTCTTTTGCTAGCTGGGCGTTCTTCATATTCTCCTTTTCAATTTGAGCTGTAATCTGCTTTACCACAGCAAAATAGTCGCCAACATAGTTTTCAATTTTGCGTGTGAATATATTTAAATAGAGAACGCCTTCGGTGAACGAGTTCAAAAATTCCGCATCGTGAGAAATAACGATAACTGTTTTTTTGTACTCTTTTAGAAAATCAGTAAGGTGTGCGATGCCAGCCTTGTCCAGATTGTTGGTTGG
>JBARNW010000017.1:0-2248 GCA_049641785.1 Minisyncoccia bacterium
TTTTACTTTTTGTTGTTCACTCCCTTGCAGGTGGGGCTTACTGGGAACGCCCAGCCGATGTCGCCGTTGGGCATGGCGACAAATTCAGCCACACAAGTGACTGGTCCGCCATCGTTTGGCTTTGGAGCCAAAGTATCGCGAAGGTAGTTCCGGCTGATCGAGCCGTCTGCGTTGGGCGTGTAAAGCCCATCGTGATGTGCCACACAGGCCTGCCATGATGGCTGACCGAGATACGGCGCGCACTCCTTTGCTGCTGTGTCGAGGCCACCGGAACCAGCGACAACAACGTGCTTCGTCGGGCCGCTGGCTGCATAAGCTGAGCCAGACAGACCAAGAATTGAAACGAGTGCCAAAACTATTACAAACAGCGTTTTCATAAAAACTCCTATATCAAATTGAAGGAACTGCTGAAACGGAAGCAGCAAGTGCCCATTACGAGTACCTACCAACTTCGTTAGACAAGTATAGCATATCCAATATTTTTGTCAAGCCCATGTAAATAAGCTTGCTTTGTCCTTTTTTTGGGTTTCGCCGTAAAAAAGTTATCCACAGGGAGTTTGTTGCACAAATAACTGCTCCTGAGGTATAATGAGGGCAGACATAAATTAGGCGATTCGCAAATTCCAGGTTCCGGCCAACTTACGGTCTACACAAAAAGGAATTACTGCACAATCACCATCTGTACATTGCGCAATATACAGCGCCACAAAAAATTGTTCTTTTAGCACATAAGCCTTGTATAGGCACAATAAAAAGTCAGCATAAGCTGGCTTTTTCTTTTTGTATTTTTTATAGACCAAGAATGAATCTTTCGAGGGATATATTCATCGGCTCCCCCCCTCTGTGGTCCTCATGATAAATAGTAACGAGCAATCTAGAAAGACGTGCAATCTCTTCTTGTGTGTAATTTTTTGCAAAACCTCGCGTCTTTGATGCTACAAAAGGGTTCAGCCCGCAGTTGTCATCTGTCCTCGCATTTTTCATAAGCGCAATATTTTTAACCGTCCAAAAAAGAGTGTTGCATATCTCCTCCCCCGACAAGCCAGAGGTTAGTGCCTCTTGGTACAAAACCCACAATTCTTTTTTGTTTCGTTTGCCAAGAGCATCACCAAGAGAGAATATATTAAAATCTGGTCGTGTATCTATTTTTTTTGTGACATATTCTTCAACCTCAGCTTGTGTAATCTTAATTTCTTCCGCGATTTTTTTGTCAAATTCTGGCTCAAATACTAAAAATGAATTTAGAGATAAGCAAAGCTCATTTGCGTGTGCGAGAAGAACCTCCTGTTCCGCTTTTTTATCAAATAAACAATCAAAAGTAAAAAGTGATGTGTTGCCAAAGAGCCCCTGCGATGCCGCAAAGGAATGCAGGAGTTCCTTTGATAGTTCTCCCTCAAGGATTGCGCTCTCCTCCCCGCACTCCTTGCTGAGTTTTTTGCGTAGCTCACGAAAACGCGCGCGTCCTTTTTCTCTGTCATTCCCATAAATAATATGAAGCATGATACTTTTATTTTACCTCTTTCATAGAACCAAAACGTGGCCCCTCTGCAATAGAGACGGTGATTGGTACTGGGAACTCAACAGAGTGTTCCATCGCTTCTTTTATAACGGCAGTAGCTTTGTCTGCACTGTCTTCTGTAACTTCGTATAAAAGCTCATCATGTATTTGAAGTAACAAATGCACTTTTGAAAGCAGTCCTGCTTTTTCAAGACCATCATGCGCGTTCTTCATTGCTATCTTTATAATATCGGCTGCTGTGCCTTGGAGTGGAGCATTCATTGCCATACGCTCCGCGCTCGCTCTAATAAACTGTATCGGAGACTTGAGCCCTGAGAAGAAACGGTGGCGACCAAAGTATGTCGTTGTGAACCCGTCTTTTTTTGCTTGTGATTTTACATCTTCAAAATACGCAGCAATTTTGGGGAAGGTTAAAAAGTAATTGTCATAAAACTCCTGCGCCTCTGCTCGAGTAGAGCCAAGGTTGTCCTTTAGAGCATTCACTCCCATGCCATAAACAATCCCAAAGTTGATTACCTTTGCTCTACGACGCATTTCTGGGGTCACATCCTCGGCCGCAACTTTGAACACGCGAGAAGCGACAGATGTATGCACGTCTACACCAGTACGAAAAACTTCTATCAACTGTTCGTCCTGGGAAAGCGCGGCAAGCACACGCATTTCAATTTGAGAGTAGTCAAAAGCGATAAGCGTCGATCCTTTTGGTGCCACAAATGCGTCACGTATTGC
>JBARNW010000043.1:0-5036 GCA_049641785.1 Minisyncoccia bacterium
GTAGATACTGCCGCAACGACCGCAGGGTAAGAACCGTACAGCATTAGATTATGAAGGTCGCTCATGTCTACTTGTTTAGACTCCTTAATCTCAGCAAGAGAAAGGGGGAGGAGTGTGAACTCAAAAATTCTTCCAGTCATAGGCTCATTTATTTTATTTGATAGATCAAATGATGATGACCCTGTCGCTATTATTTGAGTGTCTGGATAGGTGTCGTGAAAAACCTTAAGAATGGTTCCAATGTCTTGGATAGTTTGAGCTTCGTCAAATACAACAATCTTTTTCCCTTTAATCAATGGTAGTAGCTCGTCTGGCATCCCAACAACAAAGTGTTTTCTGACCTCTGCTAACTGGCAATCCCAATAAACCCCTTCTTTTCCATAAGGAAGAATGAGCTTTTTGGCGAGAGTTGTTTTGCCAGATTGCCGTGGACCAAGAATGGCAACCATCTTGCCTTTGAAGAGTAATTTCAAAATAACGGCTTCTATTGTACGTTTGAATATAAGCATATTATTCATAATATAACAAATTGCTCTTTGAAATACAAATTGTTGTATTAGTTCGCTCGATTTTTGTAATTATGTTACGATAGTGACACTATGAACATACACAAGATTTTGGCAAATGCGGTGGTTTTGGCGGGGTTTGTGGCTGTGCCATTTATACCATTTATTGTACTTTCACATAGCACATTTTTCCCGTTTATTGTCGGCAAGAATTTTGCATTCCGTATCATTGTTGAAATAATGCTATCCGCGTGGATCGTGTTGGCATTTATTGACCCTATATACCGACCAAAGAAAAGCTGGCTTCTTGGCACATTTGCGGTATTTTTGGCAATCATCACTTTATCGGCAATCTTTGGAGAGAATCCAACAAAAAGTTTTTGGTCAAACTTTGAACGAATGGAGGGAGTGGTGACATATTTCCATCTCTTTGCGTATTTCATTGTTGCCTCCACAGTGCTTACAGTTCGCGGGTTTTGGCGTCCATATCTAAATTTACATCTCTTTGCTGGGGTGATAATGGCCATTTATGGGGCGATGCAGTGGTCTGGCGGCCTTGCTATTGTGCAAGATGGAATGCGTGTTAATGGCACACTTGGGAATGCGGCATACCTCGGTACATACGCTCTATTCAACATTTTCCTCGCTGGATTTTTTATGGCGCGCGAGAGTTTTACAACAACTGGTGAACGCGCGCGCGTGGCGATCTACGGCGCTATCATTCTTTTGCAAACATTTGTGCTCTACCATACTGCAACGCGCGGGGCGATGCTGGGTCTTCTCGCAGGAATAGGACTTTCCACACTCCTTATTGCAATATTTGAACGTGAGAAAAAGATCCTACGCAATGGTGCTATTGGAATCCTCTTTGCCGTTACTCTGTTTGTAGGTGGATTTATCGCGGTGCGCGATGCGCAGTTTGTGAAAGACAGCCCGGTACTATCTCGTTTTGCCGCAATATCGCTTACAGAGAAAACCACCAAGTCTCGCTTCATGGTATGGGATATGGCATACCAAGGATTCAAAGAGCGACCTGTTCTTGGGTGGGGAATGGAGAACTTTAATTATGTATTCAACAAGTACTACAACCCAAAGATGTATGATCAGGAGCAGTGGTTTGACCGCGCGCATAACGTATTCTTTGATTGGCTCATTGCGGGCGGCTTGCCTGCGCTTCTTGCGTATATTTCACTCTTTGCGTGCGCGATTTACTGCATATGGCGTCGTGCGGACGAACTGTCTATTGTTGAAAAAAGCGTACTCACCGGATTACTCGGCGGATATTTTTTCCAAAACCTCTTTGTGTTCGACAATATTACTAGCCTCCTCTATTTTGGGACGATTCTAGCGTACGTAGAGGGAATGAGCCGTAGGGAAGTTAAAAGCGAGAAGATAGAAGTGGGAAGCAAGAAAAAAGAACCAGAAGGGGAGGACCTAACATTTATGGTTTCTGGTGGTGCGGTTATTTTTGCTCTCGTGCTCATTTATATCGTGAACTACAAGGGCGTCATGCAGAACACGACACTAATACGCGCAATGTCCGACAGGTCTGCTGGTCCCGCGCGCAACTTGGAGCTCTTCGAAGAAACTATTGCATATAATTCTTTTGGAACTTCTGAGGCGCGTGAACAGCTCGCACAGTTGTCGATGAGCGGATTTGATTCGTCAAAGGAAATATCAGAAATACAGTCAGAGTTTCTATCACTTGCAGGTAACGAGCTTGAGAAGCAAGCAAAAAAACTTTCAGAGGACGCGCGCTATCAGGTTTTTGCAGGCTCTTTCTTTTCACGAGTTGGCAATCCTGAGAGAGCAATAGGCTATCTTGAAAAAGCTGCCGAGCTTTCACCTAAAAAACAGACAATTCTCTTTGAGCTAGCAAGTGCATACTACAACAGCAAGAATGTTGCAAAAGCGGAAGAAGTATTTAAACGAGCATACGAGCTTGAGCCAAAATATGATATGGCGCAGAAATATTATGCGCAGGTCTTGATGGCAAGTGGTAAGCGGGCAGAGGCGGAAAAGATCATGGCGGAACATGCAAGATAAAATACTTGACTTTATTCCTTGAATCTGCTATACTTGTTTTATGTGAGTGCGCTGGAGGAAACTCCTGTGCGTTTCAACAAACGAATGTCTGCAAAAATCCCCGCGAAAGCGGGGCTTTTTGTTTTCTGGCATACTTATTGAGAATACTCTATAATAATCGTGCAGTCGCGTACTCCTATGGCTAGCGGCTGCACTCACATATTAGACATTTGTTGGAGGTCGCACCCGCTGGCCATAGGAGTACACGAAAAAAGCCCCACAATTCGCCAGTTGGCGAATTGTGGGGCTTTTCGTTATGATGTTCACATCTTTATGGCAATTCACATATTAGAACATGTACCGCTCGCGCCGCTCACAACTATGCGCACAGGAGGCAATGCGCGTTTTTTTGCACGCATTACTAGTGTCGAGGACTTGCGAGAAGCTGTGCAGTTTGCGCGCGCAAAAACCATACCTGTTTTTGTCCTCGGCGGCGGCTCGAACACACTCTTTGTGGAAGCAGAATTCTATGGCCTTGTTATTAAAATAGAAATCAAAGGAATTGATTATGACGGAGCGCGCGTGGTTGCGCACGCGGGGGAAATTTGGGATGAATTTGTTGGCAATGTTACTGAGCGAAATTTATGGGGAATAGAAAACCTATCACTTGTTCCTGGTACTGTGGGGGGCGCTGTCGTGCAAAATATCGGAGCGTACGGAGTGGAAGCAAAGGAAACAATTTTTTCCGTTGATGCATTTGATACAGAAACAATGCAAATAAAAACTTTTTTGCGTGATGAATGCAAATTTGGTTACAGAGAAAGTATTTTTAAAAAGAATAAAAATTTGATCGTCGTGAGTGCTACTTTTGAGCTTACTGCAAGTGGTGTGCCAAACATTGACTATGAGGATGTAAAAAAATATTTTTATGAGCGAGGTACCCATGTCCCTTCATTGATAGAAATTCGTGAAGCAATAGTTGCTATTCGTACAGCAAAAATGCCAAAATATCCGATGGGAACTGCTGGGTCATTTTTTAAAAACCCTGTCGTTAATATGCCTCAATACGAATCGTTAAAAAAGCAATTTCCTGAAATAAAGTCGTATCTACAAGGAGATAATACCGTAAAGCTTTCTGCGGCGTGGCTCATTGACCATGTGGGTGGATGGCGTGGAGTGCGACGTGGAGATGCCGGAGTGCACGAAAAACAAGCGCTCATATTGGTGAACTATGGTAGCGCAACAGCAAAAGAAATTTTGTCACTTGCAGAAGAAATAAAAAAAGATATCAAACAAAAAACAAATGTTGATATAGAAGAAGAGGTTGTCATCATCGCTGAGTAATTTTGAAAAAGTTTTTTCAACAAAATTTCTTTTAGAAGAAAAAAAGTTATCCACAGTTTTCTTTTAAAAAACTATTGTGTTTGTTTTTCATGTGAGAGATAATAGTAGTAGATCACAGTACATCGTGTGAAAGAAATTTTACACAAGGAACGATCCAATAATCATACGTGATGAGTGATGAAATATTTTACACATCAGGTCGAATATTATTGTAGATAATAATTTGCATAATATGTTTACGATACGTCACTGTATTCGTAAACACAAAAAATAATATGGCAGCAAAGAAAAAGGCAGTAAAGAAAGTAGCAAAGAAGGCAGTAAAGAAGGTAGCAAAGAAAGTAGCAAAGAAGAAGACTGCAAAGCGCGTGTAATACACCAGCTTTCACAAAATCCCCCGCAAGGGGGATTTTGCTTTTTAGTCGGTGAGTGTGTAATGGCGCACTTCAGTGGAAGCGTTTTTTATGCTAAAGTAACTAAATGTCATTTTTAAAAAATATCTTTGCTGGGAGTGGAGTTGCTGGTAAATACGCGCCAATCGTCAAAAAAATCAACAGTTTCGAGCCTTCACTCCAGGCTCTTTCAGACGAGGCTCTCCAAGGTAAAACAGCTGAATTTCGTGCGCTTTTGGCGTCTGGTGTGTCTTTGGACGATATTTTGCCAGAGGCCTTTGCAATTGTGCGCGAGGCGTCGAGGAGGACTCTTGGTCAACGCCATTACGATGTGCAGCTTTTGGGGGGTATCGCGCTTCATAATGGCAAAATAGCTGAGATGATGACAGGAGAAGGGAAGACCCTTGTTGCTACACTCCCAGCATATCTGAACGCTCTGTCTGGTAAAGGTGTGCATGTGGTGACGGTGAATGATTATCTTTCACGCCGTGATGCCACATGGATGGGGCAAATCTATTCATTCCTCGGTCTCTCTGTGGGTGTGCTCAACCACAGTGTCTCCTATCTCTACGATCCAAATCATCAAGAGCTTGATTCCGAGCGCGATGAAGTTGGGTCGTTTAAGGTAATTCATGAATTTATGCGTCCATGTTCAAAACAGGAGGCATACCGCGCGGATATTACATACGGCACAAACAATGAATTCGGTTTTGATTATTTTCGTGACAATGTTGCGTATAACCCTTCCGATCTCTCGCAGAGAGATTAC
>JBARNW010000045.1:0-6968 GCA_049641785.1 Minisyncoccia bacterium
CCTTTGTTGCGCTCACGATTGCATTGTTAAAGTTTACGATGGTGTCTGCCACATACTCGTTTCGCATACATTGGGGGATTTTTGTAAGGTCAGGATCAAGCCCAACACACACAAAGTTCCCCTTGTCCCACTGGGCACGCAAAAGTGCCATGAAATTTCTCTTGTTCATCATAATCCCCTTTCAAGGAACGAATTTCACACCATAAAGCCGTGTGTTTGGCTGTTTTGAATCTAGTCAGCAGACTACCAAAATTGAACAGGGAACGCAACATTTCGTCAACTTTCATAAGGGGATTTTCTTTTAGGAAATATGGTATCTACAATTCTTTTACAACGAGGGGGATGAAATCAAAACTATCGCTTGCAAGTACACCCTCTCCGTATTTTTGCCCGGCAAGATCCCCCGCCTCCCCATTTATATACGCGGCAACTGAAGCTACACTAAAAGTATCACAACCTCGCGCGAGGAGCGCCCCCGTAACACCAGCAAGGATATCTCCAAACCCACCCTTTGTCATATAAACAGACCCAGTTTTGTTCACAAAGATGTTTTCTCCATCTGAAATAATATCGACCGCCCCCTTCAATAAAATTGTCGTAGAGAGTGCACTCGCCCATCGCTGTACTTTTTCTTTTCGTTCGTTTTCATCTATCCCAACTTCCTCCCCTGTCAAAATTCTAAACTCCTCGCTATTTGGTGTGAGTATTATTTTTTTATCTTTTAAAATTTCAGTGTGGCCAGCAATTGCGCGGATAGCCTCCGCATCTAGAACCATTGGTATGTCACTCTTTTCGACAAGAGTTCGTATTGCAACAAAAGTCTCTTCATTTCGCTTTAACCCACACCCGATTACTAGCGACTGATACCGCGAAGGCTCGCTCGAGATCTCCTCTGCATTCCCTGAATTAAACTCCCCTAAAAATGGAGATGTAATGATGTCAGGCGCGTAACTTGCGGCAATATCCATTGCGCGTGGGTGACCATGAAGGACCGCGAGATCAGCTCCGGCTCTCAATGCGCCCATTGCGTTAAAAACTGGTGAACCAGAATAAGTATGACTACCTGAAACAATCATCACGTATCCAAAGTCGCCTTTATGTACCCATTGAGAACGCGTAGGGTACACACTTGTAAACATAATTTTAATTTCCTCTGTCATATGTATGTGCATTATATCATTTAACCTCTTGCGAAATAATATTTATTTTAGTTTTTCCTACGCGCACAAAAAGAAAAAAGATTACTGCAGTAACAGCGCCGAGCACGTTTAGCAGCATATCCTTTTGTGCGTCCCAAATGTCGCCTTGGCTTCCTAGGTATGCCACGCTCACCTCGGAGCTTGCATAGGTGGCAGCTATCCATTCGACCACCTCGTACGTCATCGCAATGGTTGCAACCGCAAAAATCGGGTACGTGATCAAAAGAAACCGATTTGCCACAAGTCGCTTACACCAAATCCACTCAGCAATCGCGAATGCATAAAAACCAACACTGAAGTGCGCAATGCGGTCATAGTGGTTTCTCTCAAAACCAAAAAATTTGGTGAACCAATCAAAAGGAACATTTGCAAAGGTGTAGTGTCCGCCAATCGTGTGTAGAAAAATTAGAATACTCATCAACACATAGGAGGTGTTTGAAAATCTAACTCCAAAACCATACAGTGTGGCAATCACCCCGACAATAACCCACACTGTTGCATTCTCGGCCATCCACACGTTTCTATCCACAGGATCAAAAGCAAGAACGGTGAATAAAACTAAGTACGCGCATAGCACCACTAACGGGAGAATATGGCTTGTTCTTTCCATAAATTTCATTGTACCACCTCTGTTAAGTTTAATCTTTAGTGTGTTTTGCGCGGTCGATTAATCTTCTTTTTTCGCGAGGATCGTCGAAAGCACAATGACTCCCATGACGACGAGTGCCCCACAAAATAGGAGCGCGTAATTGGGGCCAAAATGTTCCCAAATATATCCTCCGCCAATCCCTGCAAACATTAAGCCAAAACCAGCCGTCGCATTCACAAGCCCGTATGCGCCAGCTCGATGACTTTCAGGAGAAAGCTCGGATGCCAGCGCGCGAGCGACACCATCAGTAAGCGCAGGGAAAAGTCCGAGGACCAAAAAGCCTATCGCGAGTGTTGTCGTGCCGTCAGCAAAGGCAACAATAACGTATCCGATTAAGAGGACAAGGTACCCAATGCGTAATACTGTGCGCGCGCCTATGCGGTCGCTCAGCCCACCAGCGCTCACTGAGAAGCCAGCAAAAGAAAGATTGTAAAGCATATAAAAAAGTGGTATCGATGCGAGAGCAAAGCCAAGGTGCTGTGTTTTAAGTAGGAGCACCGCCACAGGAATACTCCCTGCGGAAAGCAGAAACAGTGCAACAAGGTACCGCTTGAAGTCGCGAGGAAAAACAGAAAGTGAATCGAGAGACAGATTCCCTTTGGGCGCTTGCCCTACAATATCTTTTACAAATACAAGTGAAGCAATCGCAAAAATTCCTATAATAAACGCGACAACAAACACAATATTAAAACCCTCTGGATACGCGCGCAAGATAATGTATGCGATAAATGGTCCGAGGATGGCCCCGAGGGTATCGAGCATTCGATGATACCCAAAAGCGCGGCCCATTTCCTCCTTTGATGTTGAGAGGGATATGATCGCGTCACGTGGCGCCTCACGAAGTCCTTTGCCTATACGGTCTGAAAGACGAATTCCAATAACTCCCGATACTGTCGAAACGAGCATGTACAGCGGGCGCGTAGCCACAGAAAGACCGTACCCTAAAATCATAAATGGTTTTCTTTTTTGTATCTTGTCAGAAAATCTTCCTGCATAAATCTTGATAATGTTTGCAGCGCCATCTGCAAGACCCTCCACTAATCCAAGAGAACCAGCGCCAGCTTTTAATACAGATGTAAAAAAAGCCGGGAAAATAGCAAGCACCATTTCTGACGAAAGATCATTGAAAAAACTTGTAAGACCAAGCAGTAAAACATTTCGTGGTGGACGGTAACTCATAAATTAAGTATAACATGCGCCTCTTTGTGATTGAGGTGTGCTTACTACGTATTCGTGTACGATGACCAAACTACTGGAATCATCATAAGCATTGCTTTCTTATTTCATATTGTCGGCTAATACAGATGTCCATTTGGACAAAAATGTTATTTGCTCTTCATCTCATAGACACCCGACCAATGCTCTGGCTCGTGTTCAATAAAATATAGGCAACGGTCCTTTAATACTTTTGTTGGACCATCCTCAACACCCTTTAAAATTTTCTCAGCAACTTCAATACTTTCTCTCCATTTTCCCTCGTAGTACAAAGTTCGCGCATGATCAAAGTTTTTAAGAATTGAAGCAACCTCTTCCATTTTGCTCCTTGGTACAATTTCAAAAATTGTCACGGGTTGTGTCTTCCCTTTTACCGTGATCCTGTCTACTTCTCTTATCATAATTTTATGTTTTTCCATGTTCTCAACGCCAAGTTTATTCTTTGTTGATTCACTCATGAGCATTTTAACACTGTATGTTTTTGTTTGACCTTCAAGACGAGAGGCAATGTTAACAGCGTCTCCCATTATCGTATAATCGAACCTCATGTCTGACCCCATGTTTCCCACTGTCACCAGCCCTGTATTCAACCCGATTCCTATATTGATACTCGGGTCACCTATGCGGTTATTCTCTTTATTCAACTCCTCTAAAGAATCAACCATATCAAGACACGCAAGAACTGCATCAATGGCTTGGTTGTCATTACTGATTGGCGCACCCCAAAATGACATAATCGCGTCACCGATATATTTATCAACAACTCCTTTTTTCTCGAGAATAATGTTTGTCATTCTTGTAAAATATTTATTCAGAAAATTCGTGAGCCGCGACGGAGACATCCCCTCAGACAAAGTTGTAAAACTTCTAATATCAGAAAAAAATATCGTAACCTCCTTTTCTTCTCCTCCCAATTTTACCTTTGAAGTATCACTCAATATTTCATTAAGGACATCCTTAGAAACATATTTTGAAAAAACAGCGCGCATTTCCTTCTTTTCTCTGTCGGTACTTAAATAACGATAAAAAAAGGAGGTGAGAGTAGCCAGCACCCAGGAGATGGTGATATGCACAAAATTTGCCACAAGCCCAGCGTTAAACAAGAATATTATCACGGCCAAATATAGGAAACCGATGAAAACATTTAGAATAATCACCAACTGAACTCTGCTAAAGAGAAAAAATGTGATGCAAGGAATCAGCGACGCGAAAAAAAACCACATATATATCGCAGTTTCGCTCATGTCACGAAGCCGATAATCTTTCAAAAACATATTAGCGATTTGTGCCTGAATCTCAACACCGCTCATTTGAGTACCCTTATCAAACGGGGTGGATTTTTCATCGTGCAAATCTGGCGCTGTTGCACCAATAAATATAATTTTATTTTTTAGAAATTCGACTGGAGTATCTTGCTCTATAATCTTCCAGAAAGGCACCCTTCTAACTGAGCCACTCGGCCCAGAGTAGACAATTCGCTCTACTGGATCTCTCATTAAGCCTCTCTTGAGCACAGTGCCACTTTTTTCAATTGTCTTATATGCGAACCCACTATACGTAGCGCCGTGCGAATCTTTTATGTTAAGTGGTAAACTTCTCACTATCCCATCCCTATCGTTAATCAAATTAACATGCCCGAGAGAAACCCTTGAGCTCGTCTGAAATTCCTGTAGTGGTTTCAGAAAATTTTCTGAAAAAGAAGCATTGTTTCTATTTATATTCAGGCTCAAAGCCTCTACAGGGACAACAACAGTGTATGAAACATTATTCAGAGCGATTGCAAGTGCATTGTCGTCCACATTTCCAAACCGCGAAGGCTCCGACATTATGACATCGAGCCCGACCACCTTTGGTTTATACGTATCGAGACGAGAAAAAGCCTGCGCAAAAATTTCTCGCTTCCACGGCCACTGTCCTATTTTTTCTATGGATTGATTATCTATCTCCAGTATTACAATATCTGAACTGACTGGTCTCGTACTAAATAGAATATCCTCAAAGAACTTTTCAATGCCAAAAAAAAGCCCGTACCCATACGAAAGACACACTATCGCAAACGTACAAACTCCAATAGCAAAAAAACTTACAAAGGAGTTCTTGTGTCCACCTTCTTTAAAATATTTTCTGATTGAATCTTTCATTATGTAGCGTAAGCGCAATAAGATATTTCAACAGAAAACTATCCATTCTCTACCGTATTATCTATTTTTGGAACAACGTGAATGAGCCCGCTCTCCGCATGCATGAGTGCGCCATCAGCATCCTTCCATGTAGCGCGAACAGTGCCACTCCCCTCGCCAAGCTCTGAAATAAGCGGGTCAAGTTTTGCAGTAAAGATTCCATCCAATGTCATTACCCCCATTTGACCAGAAACTTCCCACGTTGCTTCACTCGTTACATCTCGCGTTGCTCCTCCTGCCCCATAGAGCACTGCGCGGAATACAACTTTATCCTCCTCAGTTAAATCGCTAATCAAACTCTTTGTCTCAATCTTCAAGTGATCCCATTTGACAGGCGCCACAGGAGTTATTTGCTTTTGTACTTCTTCTGCCTTCATTTCTATAGGTTTTTCATTCTGATCCTCATTCTCATTGTTTACTGCATTGTCCTTTTTGCTTTTTGCTTCATGTAACTTCTTTTTTGCTTCTTTGTTAAGTATTTTCCTAAACGCATTCTTGTCAGCACCTGCTTCTTCACGCACTTTCTTGACCTTCTCTTCTACTTTTTTATCTTCATCCTCGTTCCCCTTAAACCACTCCTCAGCTTTTGTTTTCTCTCCTATCTTCGCAGGCACGAACACTAGTTCTGTTGTTTTCAAAATAGCCTCTCTTTCACTTGGGGACGCAGCACTTGCGCGCTTTTCAATCTCTTTTACTTTCTCAATATCGTCATTTGAAATCTTCAAAGAAATACCTTCGTTCACCACGACTGGCTGAACTTTTATTTTTTCTTTTGTTTTTGGATCAACAACCTCTACAGAGACTTTGTGTTGCGAAACAAGGACTTCAGAGGTTTTACCGTCTGTGCTGACACCGAACGCGCTCCCTCTTACTGTCGCAACCGTATTAGAGGTCTCTACCTGCCAGATCGAATCAGGGGTTGCAAGCTCAATAATCTTCGACCAGATCCTCCCTGACGAAAGACTTGCCTTTACCATGAGTTTACCTGAATCTTTGTTGTACTCAGCAGTATTAAGTATAAATTTTGTGCCTGAGTTTACTCTCAACACAGAACCATCAAATAGGTGGATAGCGGCCTTACCTTCGCTGTCGGTCTCTAGCATCTCTCCTTCCGAAATAGAGTCCCCTGTAGAAAGTATCTTTTTCGTCTCTACACCATTTTTATTTTCAACTAAAAAAACACTTGCCGACAAAACTTCGATCCATCCACCCTTTTCAACAATACCACTACTATCTTTTTCTATCTCCTTCTTCCCTAAACCAAAACTGTTTAAAAACACACCTCCAAGAACAAGTGTTGCAACCACGAGAACAATAAAAATATTTGTTTTATTCATACTATATTTCTACCACAAACGACGCGATAAAGTAATCAAGATGGGGCGCTTTTACCGCCACCTACAATCAACAGCTCTGTGGCATAGACAACAGGGAAACGAATTTTGCCACGCTCAAACCAAAAAGTCCCCCAGCCGGGAACTTTTTGGTTCAATTCTCAACAGGGGTGGCTATCGGGAATCGAACCCGAATTGGAGGTTCCACAAACCTCAGTGTTAACCTTTACACCATAGCCACCATATATTCAGCCGCCAATAATTAGTATCGTGGCGGCTCCTCCGTTATACCAGATTTGTGGTTCACTTGTCGAGCGAGGGCATAGAGGAGGCTTGAGAGGCGGTTTAAGTACGCTAGAGTTTCTTTTTTGATCGAAAGTTTTCCTTCATC
>JBARNW010000037.1:0-7573 GCA_049641785.1 Minisyncoccia bacterium
ATTTAATGATGGGGCGACACCACTCGATTTTAACGGGGATGGAGTTGTAAATCTACAGTAGCTGCTGTTTGCGTGGTACAATTATTTTTGATGAAGATAAAAATATTTTTTTGGGCTGTGTTGCTGCTATTACCAAACCTTCTTTTTTCTGCGACTGTAGATTTTGCGCGAACATTATCGCTTGGTTCGCGAGGCGAAGATGTGAGGGAGCTTCAAAAATTTCTCAATATAGATAGTTACACAACTGTTGCTGTCTCTGGAGCTGGGTCCCTTGGAAACGAAACCGATTATTATGGGCCCGCGACCAAACGCGCAGTCATAAAATTCCAGGAAAAATATAGGAATGATATTTTGGAACCAATTGGCTTATCTTTTGGGACTGGGGTTTTTGGTTCAGGTACTCGCGTAAAAGTTATTGCATTAAAAAATACCGTCACTCCTATTTCTCTCGTATCATCAAGCTCCCCCACTGTGCCAAATGGTGAGGTGATAGTTATGTTCCCATCTCAATACTCGGGCAAGGCAGGGACGACGATAACGATTTCTGGCGCTGGTTTTACATCAACTGATAATACGATTTATTTTGGCGAAGGACATGCTGTTGAAAAAGCAAAATCATGGAATGGACAGTCAATAAGTTTCAATGTCCCTGCAATACCAAGAGGTAACTACTCATTGTTTGTGAAAAACGCGCGCGGAGAAAGCAATAAGGATTCTTTCTTTGTTGTGACGGATGGCGTGACCCCTGAACCAAAAATAAAAAGGGTGAGCCCGTCCAGAGCAAATAACAATGAAACGATAACTATCAAGGGTTCCGGCTTTTCACTAAAAGGAAATATGATACGCACAGGAACAAGTGTTTTTGAAAATGTACCATCCGAGGATGGCACTACTTTATTATTTAAAGCTCAGTCCCGTTTCCCCGTTTCAACAACAACACCAGCAAATTTAAAAAAAGTTTCACTCCCAGTTTGGGTGCATATTGTTAATGAAAATGGGGTCAGTAATGGAAAAAGTTTTGATTTAGAATTATGATCAGTACAAATCGTTTGCAGATAGGACGTTAGTGTGGAACAATAAAGTACATGAAATTTTTTCTATTCGTAAAAAAACACAATATTGTGACAAGTCTTATTGTAGTGCTTTTTTTAGTTGTCGCCTCTTTTGGAATGAGGGTAAAATCAGGTAAGGCAATTATCCCATTTGGAGGGCCAATTTTGAATGTTACATACTGTACTTGCAGCGTAAACCTCGCGATTACGGTTGGACCACCAAACGGAGGGGTATTCACATATGATGGATCTGGGATGGTGTACTCTTTTTATCAACTTTTCAGGCCAGGACCTTGGGTTCTAGGTTCGTATACGCCAGGAGGCGCCTGCTATTCATGGTATGTTTGCGGGACGTCACCTTGTTGTTTACCAGATTTTACAACAGCCCCTCCTTTTGGAACTATTTCAGAGGTTGGTACCTCGATGTGATATCGAGCCAGTTTTTCAACGATAAATCCTCTGCTCGCGCATTTATAGGGACACATGCTTCTTTAAGTATTGGAATTGTACTTTCTCCCAAAAGGTCTTTAAGGTTTCCAGCAAGAATTTTACGCTTGTGAGCAAACCCAGTACGAACAACCTCAAAGAATAATTTCTCGTTTACTGAGCCTTGAAAATTTTTTGCAGAAATATTTTCAATAGAGAGAACAGCTGAATCAACTTTTGGAGCGGGGGTAAAATAGCGCGCAGGAACCTTTTTTATGATGCGAGGAGTTCCGTACACTTTTACCGCAATCGATAATATGCTTTCTTTTTTATCTCGCGCGACAATCCGAGTCGCAACTTCTTTTTGTACCATCAAGACCATTTTACCGGGTTTATGGTCAGCTTCAAGAAACAAACGAATAATTTGCCCAGTGAGATAGTATGGGATGTTTGCAACAAGCTTATAATGCAGAGGTAACGCAATTGAGCCATTTTCGATTTTCTCAAGAATATCTCCATAGAAGAGTGTGAACTTTCCATTTTTGATTTCCTCTTCAAATTTTTTCGACAGAAGCGGGATCATGCGGTCGTCCTTTTCAACTGCTATAACATGCGCGCCAGATGCAATAAGCTCCGATGTTAAAAATCCTTTCCCTGGCCCAATCTCGAGTACTGTATCAACAGACGAAAGCTCCCCCGCTCGTACAATTTCTTTCGCGACAGTTTTGGAATTCAAAAAATTCTGCCCCAACGATTTTTTCGCATGAACCATTTTAGAAGTATAACGTATTTTATCTCGAACCCTACTTTACCACCGTATGTTTATTACTGGCTCAGTGTCACTATCCCCCACCTCGCGTTCGATATGCGCGTCATCAATATCAGAAAGGAATTCCGATGGTGCATTTACTTGTCGCTGTCCAAAAATAGTACGTACTGATGCGTATGAAAGATAAAGTTTCTTTTTTGCGCGCGTGACTGCAACATAAAAGAGTCTGCGCTCCTCCTCGCTGTCCTCCTTTGACTGGGTGCCTGGCCCCATTCGTTTATGAGGGAACAAATCTTGTTCGAGCCCAGTGACGAATACATAAGGAAATTCAAGCCCTTTCGCCGCGTGCACAGTCATGAGCTTTACTGCACTAGAGCTTTTCATCATTGAATCTTGATCGCTCGCGAGAGCAGCATCTCCCAAAAGTTTTTCAATTGCCTCCTCTGGTGGCAAAATGTCATATTTGGTCGCAAGGGTTACGAGTTCGTGAATATTTTCGAGTCTGTCATTATCATCATCACTCCCTGTTTTTAGAGACGTCTCGATGCCGGATTTTCCAGAAACAAATTTAATTAGCTTTGATGTTTTTTCCGTTAACGCATAATCTTTTATTGCTGCAAGAAGCGACCAAAACTCTGCTACACGTTTTTTTGCAGCTGGGGGCAAGCTCTCTTCATCCTTTGCAAACATTTTCATTAGAGTTGCCTTCCCGATACCACGGGGTGGCGAGTCTATGATGCGCTTTATGTCAGACAGGCTTTCTGGGTTGAGAGCTGCTCTGATAAACGAAAGAATATCCTTAACTTCCTTACGTTCAAAGAATCGCACTCCGAGCACTTGATACGGTACTTCCATTAAGAGAAATGCCTCCTCGAGTGCGCGCGACTGAAAGTTTGCTCGATAGAGCACCGCAATATCCTCCGGGTCTGTGCCGCTCTCTGTAAGACTCTTTATTTTTTCACCAACAGCCCGAGCCTCCCCACCTTCGTCGTAGCTTTCTATCAGTGAGATTTTGTCCCCTTCGATATTTCTTGTGAACAAATTCTTCTCTTTCCGGACAGTATTTTTTTTAATGACATCGTTTGCGACGGCGAGAATTGTTTGTGTAGAGCGATAATTTTCTTCAAGAAGAATTGTCTGCGCGCCTTTGTAGTCATTTTCAAAATTCAAAATATTTTGCAGATTTGCTCCGCGCCAGCTGTAAATATTTTGGTCGCCGTCGCCCACCGCACAAATGTTCATTGCTTCTCCGGCAAGCAGTCGCGCCATTTCATACTGCACAGCATTTGTGTCCTGGTATTCGTCAATATGTATATACTTCCACCTGCTCTGGTATTCTTTGCGAATATCAGGATTGTCGCGCAAAAGTATAACAGTTTTTAATATAAGGTCATCAAAATCAAGCGCCTTTTCGCGAGCAAGAAGTCGTTCGTATCTTTCCCACACAGCAGAAACGATCATTGGGAAGTATGCATTTCCAACATCGTTTTTATATTGCGCTAGTGTCACTAGGGCTCCTTTTTGCCTTGAAATAACCCCCGCAATCCGGTCTGGGGAAAATTGCTTCGAGTCTATTCCCTGCTCCTTTACCGCTTCTTTTATAAGAGAGCTTGCGCTATTTTTGTCGACAATCGTGAAATGCTTTGTGAGACCAAAAACATGCGCATGCGCGCGGAGAATGTGAACACCGAGCGAGTGAAAAGTACCAATGAATGGGCGCGCGTCGCCGTAGCGCATTCCGGCATCGAAACCGTGCTTTGCGAGGAGCTCGTTCACGCGGTCCTGCATCTCTTTTGCTGCTTTGTTTGTGAATGTAATTGCGAGAACTTCACTTGGCGCAACGCCCTCCTTTACGAGATTTAGGATACGGTGTGTAAGAGTGCTTGTTTTCCCGGTTCCTGCCCCTGCGATTATGAGAATGGGGCCATTTTTATGCAGAGCCGCTTCTTTTTGCTTGCTGTTTAGGTGGCTGAGATGTTCCATCGAGACACTTTAGCACAAAAAGTAAAACAGCGCGCAGGGATTATGCCTGCGAGCTGTTTTACTTTTTTCTACTTGTCTTCGTTCTTTATCTCTGCGAGGTCTTGCATTGTTTTTTTTATTTCTTCCTCAATTAGCGCCTGCATGTCAGGGATATTTTCCTCTAGGAATTTTTGTATCAAGGAATTGTCGCCTGTTGCGCTAATCTTTTCAAATTCAACACGCGCATCATCTGAAAGTTTTTCAAAGATTGAAACAGTGAGAGACTTAAAAATTACCTCGCCAAGCTTATCCACAATCTCATCCTGCGTTTCCGTTGGGAGTTCGCCAATACCAAGTTCTTTTATTAATGCTTCTCGAAGTTCTGGGTTATTCATGATTGTATCTTATGCTTTATTCATTAGTTTGCCAATTTTAAATGCCTCTGCGTCTTTAATATAGTTTTCAACAGTAACTCCTTGTTTTGGCTGAAGCCCTGTTTCCTTGAATAGCGCCTTGAGATAGTCTCTCATTTTTTCGGTTGCAGATGAATCCTCTATACCAAAATGCTTTGAACCATCTTCATATAATACTTTTGGTTCCGCAGTCATTATTTCCCCAACAGTTTTTGTGCTAAAACCAACTTGCGGGTGCTTCCAATGTGCTGAGTCCATCCCAATTTCTGACCCAAACCCAAGGAATCCTCTTGTTCCAAACATGCTATTGACATGCTCGTGTACTTGTTTGTCTGCAAAGGCTAATACTTGCGGGTCTTTCGGCGCTATTTCTTGAGGCGCTGCACTTGGTTCATGTAGCAACTTGTCTACCTCTGCTTTTACTGTTTCTGCTTCTGACATAAGAACATCTTGTATCGGTGCCTCTGGGATATTTACCTGTGGCGCACCCTCTATTTTTTTGGTCTCTTCAACGAGTCTAAGGAATTCATCGTGTGTTATCCCCATCTTGCCTTCAATTTCAAAAACCTTTTCCATATCATTTACCGCCAACGCTTTTCCAATCTCATTTCCGAATGCCTGAGCCTCGTCCGCTGTCATTCTTTCAGCGAGGCGTGCATTAAATTGATTTAGCCACTCGCTTTGCTTGGGTTGTTCGATTGTTACACCTGTTGCTGTGTTGGAAATATTCTCCTGTACAGCAATTTGTTCTACATCTGAAAATTGCGCATCAATGAATTCCTTGTCATTAAGAAGGATGCTACCAAAGTCTACACTTTGACCTACCGCAAGTTTGTCAGCGTCCGCGAGCCCGATCAATTCTGGGTGCTTCACAATCCTATCCTTTATGGCATCAATTATACGAGTTTGTTGATCCTGTGGTAGCCCTGTAAATTTTTCTCCATAGTGAGCCCTGAGTTGATCAGCAGACATTTCCCAAACAGAATCGCCAGCTTTTATTGTCTCAATGTAAGTAGCTTGTTCAGCGAGGTTTTTATCCAAAGATTGCCCCACCATTGCTTTCATTTGATCAGCAGGTTTTTCTGTTGAAGCAAGCACTTCTGTCGCACCTGTTCCTTCGAGTACGTTGTGCATTGCAGTGGGGAGCATGCTCGCCATAAGTATAGCGAGAGCCCCTGCAAGAACTGCCTGTCGCGCAGCAACAGCTTCGGTAATTGGTTCACCTGTTTTGCGCTCGTGCGACCTACGCATAAGCTCTTCAAAAGAAGCAAAGAGCCCAGCTCCAGCGAGAGCGCGCGAGCCAGCTGCAATTGTGGCAACAGCTCCTCCCGCTACCGCTGATCCAACTATTGCCGCTCCTGCGCCAGAGAGAACAAGTCCGGCAGTAAAAAGAAGCTTGTAGTGCCTTGGGAGACTGTTCCATTTTTTGCCAACCGCGCGCACTTTATCAAGCACACCTATCTTTTCTGCGCGCACTTCTACTTTTTTGTCCAGGTTGTCTATTATACTTAGCGCTCTGCTCTCTATTTTTGCAATTGCTTCACTTGAGTTTATTGGCGTGCCAACTGGTTCAGGGGCCCCTTCATCAGCGCTAATAAATTTTGCAACAGGTTCATCACCTTCCGTAATAATACGCGCTCTTTCTTCGAGAATAGTCTTTGCTGCGCTAGACTCCTGTGTTCCGTGACTTATTATATTTTCAGATTCTATTTCTTCACGCCTTTTCGCCAGAGAAGCCATTTCTTTATCAAGCTCAACCTTCTCCTCGATAGAGGTGATATCGGTTTTTCCAGCAATCTCTTTTTGTCGATCAGCGACTTCTTTTACGCGTGCTTCAATACTAGTAACATCCACCACCCCTTCTGTCGTTGTGCCTTCTTGTGTAAATTCAAGTGGTGGTAATTCTTGTTTCATTTTTTTTTCTTCAAAAGTTGTTTCATTCAGTATAGCAGGTTCTATCTTGTCCTGAACAGAAAGTTTATCCATATCTTCTTGCATTGTTTTGTTTTCCATATCTAGTTCAAAAATACCTGGCGAAACTTTTTTAACCTCATCACTACTAGAAGCCATATTTTTTTGTGTTGCTTCAACAAGTTTTTGTATAAGAAATTTTTCTCGTGTGAGGTTTCCTGCTGGTTTGTACCCAATAATAAAGTCCTCCAAGTTTCTTTTTTCTGCGCGTAGAGACTCAAGCCTTTTCTTAGCATCACGCATTTCATTACTATCCTTGTCGCCAGTTTCTTTGATTACATTTTCCAATTTATCAATATCGTTAGCGATTTCATCATTTACCGACATTGCATCATCGTAACTTTTTAATGAAGCTGGTTCTTTATTCGTATTGGTCTGCGCAATCGTTTCACGGAGCAAATCACGTTGTTCTGTGCTTAATTCTACCCTAGACCTCTTTTTTATCTTAGCTTCTTTAATTTTTCCGAGCTCAAAATAAAGCTCCTCCAGCTCCTCCTTTTCCTTTTGAGGCAACGGGCGCCTTTCCTTTAGATTGTAAATTTTCCTTTTTATTTCAGCTTCCTCCCTGTCTTCAAATTTTGAGCTATCCCATTTCTCTGTGCCCTCTCTCTTTGCCAAAGCACGCTCGGAGTCGATCATTTCTGCTGTAAAAGCGCCAATCCCTAGAGAGTCCACACTAGTTCTCCCCAACCTAACCTCCTCGTTAGGTGTGTCTGTGGAGCGAGTCACACTAAAACCACCTGTCGCTTCATTGTCAATTTGTTTTTCAACTAAGTGTTTCATTGTTTAATGAATTATTACACAATTCCACTATTGCGTACAATTAAATAAATATATTATTTTTTTTATTATACCTAATTTGTAGCAAAAAGTCAATGGTTTTTGGTTGGTTTTGAGTTATCCACAGTTTTTACCCAGCCCCCTCCCAAAAATGACTACTTTGTGCTATGATTTAAGCAATCTCGGGGATAGGCCCTAGG